>DASZWV010000025.1:0-5447 GCA_035546115.1 Phycisphaerales bacterium | reverse complement strand
AGGAGGCGCAGAGGGCACGGAGGGGGGCCTACCTGAACAGCGGGCGCAGCTTGTTCTCCAGGTGCCGCATGAGCGGGTCGGCGCTGAGCGGCTTGCCGGTGAGCATCTCGCACAGCTCTCCCGCGCGGTAGCGGCGGCCGTGGGCGTGGATGTTCGTGGTGAGCCAGGCCCTGAGGGGCGCGAAGTCGCCGCGGGACATCTGCTCCTTGAGCGCGGGGATTTTCTGGTTGATGGTCTCCCAGAGCTGCGCGCAGTAGAGGTTGCCGAGCGTGTAGGTGGGGAAGTAGCCGATGAGGCCGAAGGACCAGTGGACGTCCTGCAGGCAGCCGCGGGTGTCGTCGGGGACGGCGACGCCGAGGTACTGCTGGTAGGCGGCGTTCCACTCGCCGGGGACATCCTTCACCGCGAGCGAGCCGTTGACGAGCGCCCGCTCGAGGCGGAAGCGGATGAGCACGTGGAGGTTGTACGTCGCCTCATCGGCCTCGACGCGGATGAGGCTGGGCCGGGCGGTGTTCACGGCGGCGTAGATCTGCTCGACGCTCAGGCCGCGGAGCGCGCCGCCGAGCGGGCCGCCCGCTCCGCCAAAGATCTGCTTGGCCTGCGGGAGGAGCCACATCCAGAACTCGCGCGAGCGGCCGACGAAGTTCTCCCACATGCGGCTCTGGCTCTCGTGGATTCCCAGCGAGATGGCGTCGGCCAGGGGCGTGCCGTAGAGGGCGGGCGTCTTCGGGAGGCCCTGCTCGTAGAGGCCGTGCCCGGCCTCGTGCATGGTGGAGTAGAGCGCATCGGTCCACGACTGCTCGCGGTACCGCGTGGTCAGCCGCGTGTCGCCGGGGCCGAGGCCGGAGCAGAACGGATGGGTCGTGGTGTCGAGTCGCCCGGCCTCGAGGTCGAAGCCCATGGCGCGGATGACGAACAGGCCGAGTTCGTGCTGGCGTGCGGGATCGATCGGGTGGCGGAGCGGGGCGTCGCTCGGCTGCTTGCCGGCGGCCTGGAGTTCCTTCACGAGCAGGCTCAGACGCTCGGCGAGGGGGAGAAAGACGGCCTCGATGTCGGCGGCCGAAGCGCCCGGCTCGTACTCGTCGAGCAACGCGTCGTAGAGCTCCCTGGCGGTGCCGTTGCCGAGGCACTCGGCCTTGCGGCGGGTCAGGTCCATCATCTTCTCGAGCCAGGGCCTGAACATGGCGAAGTCGTTCTTCTCGCGGGCGGTCTTCCAGACTTCCTGGGCCTGGGAGCCCACGCGGGCCAGCTCCGAGACGAGCTCGGTCGGCAGCCTGGTGCGATGGTCGAAGTCGCGGCGCATCTCGCGGACGTTGCGGGCCTCGGGGCTTTTGACGTCGGCGGTGATGGCCTTGTCCTGCTCGCACGCGGCGATGAGGTCGCCGATCTGCGGGCTGGTGGCCTTTTCATGGGCGAGGGCGGAGAGAAACGCGGCCTGCTCGGCCCGGTGGGCGGCGGCCTTGGGGGGCATATAGGTCTCCTGGTCCCAGTTGAGGAGGGAGCCGATGGAGGAGACCATGGAGATCTCCGACATGCGCTTGCAGAGCTGGGTGTAGGAGGGGGAGATGGCGGAGAGGGGCTTGTCGGAGTGTCGCATGGTTGGGGGAGTTTAGCGGCGTTTGGCGCATCCTGCTCGGTGCCCGCCGGCCTAACGGCCCATGTTGGCCCAAGTGTTCCAGAGCTTGCGGGCCGCGATGAAGTCCACGAGCGCACCGCACTCGGGGCATCGTCCGACCGCTTCGTCCGTGCTCAGTTCGATCTGTCTCAGGTCGTACGCGCATTCCGGGCAGAGGGTGAAATCCGCCTTGAGCATCTCGATGACCAGGCGCTTGCGGCTCTGATGCCGCACAACCAGGAAGACCCGCGCCGCAATCAGCGTGAACGCGAGAGGGAGAACCGCCCCATCTCCAAACGGCGTGACCCAACCCTTCAATGCGATCACGGTTCCGGCGATAAGCACAAGCGCCTGCGACGTCATGTAGAGCCACAGGACCCGCCGGTGCTGCCGCCTGCAATAGGGAGGCGATGCGAGTGAGTTGATGAGCGGTTCACCCACGGCGAATGGTACACAATTTTTCCGGCGCTCATACTCCGCCCGCACGATGCACGCTCGCCCCGCTCGGACGGCCCTTGGGTACCCGGCACGGCCCGTACGGGGGGCAGCCCAGCGCGCGGGGGCTCGGTCATCACGGATCGCCCGCGCCATCGCTCCGGATCGTGCGAAACCGCCGGAAGTTCGCGACCGCTGCGCTCGCCTGCAGGCGCAGGTTCATCAGCAGCAGCGAGCCCCCGATGGCGGCATCCCACGCCTCGGCAACCACGCGCGGGTTGGGCGGACGGATGGACGGCGGAGAGCCGGCGTTGGGCCACGGGATGCTCGGGGCTTGGAGAAGGATCGTGTACATGAAGACCGAAGCGCACGCCTGCGCGATGTAGGCCATCCACAGCCCGCGCTCCCGCCGCCAGCGCATGGCGCCCGAGGAGAACATGCAGAGCAACACCCCGCCCATGATGCTCCCGACGAACGTGTACGTGCCGCCACCCCATCCCTGCCGGCACGCGGTGAGCCCCAGCGAGGAGGCCGCCAAGCCGACGACGATGCGCAGGATCCCCGCGCGGCGAAGCCGTTCTTCTCGAATGAGCAGGTGCGGGATGCTCAGACCCATGCGGGACCGCTCCGAGTCGTCGCGCCGATAGCCCCTGCACCTCTCCCTCACCCGGGCCGCCCGGAATTCTACAGGGACCGCGCCGCACCGCGCGACCGGCGGCCGTGTGTCGATTGCGCGCCTCTGCGCTCCCCGTTCGGGGCGGGCGTCCCGGGCGAGGGAGAGGTGCGCTCTGTGAGCGATGCTCAGCGCGGAAGAGTGCCGCACTCCGGGCAGGCCGCCGACGCCGCGAGGCCGGCGCGGTCGTAGCCGCAGCGCTGGCAGTGCGGGAGCGGCCAGTGCGGGCGCGTGCGCCATGCGCTCCACAGCGTCAGGGCGAGCAGGCCGCCGAGGACACTTCGCACGAGCCAGAGGCGGCACATGAACACCCAGCCGCCCGGAGCGAGCCTCCGAAACCCGGCGGTCGTCGCCATCAGTTCGCGGCCCGCTTGCTTCTCCGCTTCTGCACACTCCTCCTCGCGAATGATCCTCGCCACTACCTTCTTCACATCGTCGGCTGTAAGCGGGTCCGCGCCCGACGTTCGGCCGTCGGGAATGGGGACAGCAACCCAGAAGACCCGGAGATAGTTCCACCAGCACCCAATGGCGCGGTTGTCGAAGAGGTCGGCGGCGGGATCGTTGCAGCCGGGCCACTCAAAGCGCCACGTCCACGCCGTCGCCGCAAGCATCCCCGCCAGCAGCGTCGCGGCGAGCAGCGTGAGCACGAACCGCTTGCGGACTCTTCGCCGGGCCATCGCAGTGAGTGTAACCGATCGCGCCCGCACAATGCACCCTCGCCCCGCCCCCCCAACTCGGACGGCCCCCCCACCGGGGAGAGGGTCGGCGCGGCGGGGAGCGCGCGCGCGGCGACGCGGCCCGTGCGGCGTGGGGGGGGCGATTGCAAAGACAATCTCCGTCGGGCAAGGGAGGGGGATGTGTGCGCGCGGGGGTCTGGTATGCTCGTGCTATGAGGCCACACCCGCGCATTCGTAGAACGATCAAGTGGGGCGGCGCAGCCATGACGGCTCTGCTGGCGGCGGTCTGGGTCTGGAGCGGGTCTCGGATGGTTGAGTGGTCCACCTCGAACGGTTTGTGGATCGGATTGCTCAACGGCAGGGTGGAGTTCACGCCCGTCGAAGGCTTCATCCCGCCCGGGACCGGTCGAGTCCGCTGGTACAAGGGGAACGATTTCTCTCTCCGCTGGGCCTGTTCGTGGCACAGAGACAAGTACGGGTGGCTGCTCATCCTTCCTCTGTGGCCTTCAATCGCCATTTTGGCCGTGCCCACAGGCGTGGCGTGGCGGAAGGATGCGGCCGCGCGCCGGCGAGAGCGCGCGGCACAATGTCGGAAGTGTCGCTACGACCGCACCGGCATCCCCGTGGTGGTTGTGTGTCCGGAGTGCGGCACTCCGCCGAGATATCCCATCGCAAAGTGACGCCGGGGAGCGGACGATCCCCTTCCCCCGGGGGACCCCAAGACAGCGCGGTCGACTACACTTTGCCGTGAGGCCGCAGCACCACCAACGCGGAACACTGCGGCGACTGCTCGCATGGGCCGGCGCGGCGATGTTGGCCATCTGGGCCACCAGCGGGTGGGGAACCGTCGGCTGGCAGGGGCCCCGGGGAAGCGTCGCGATCTCGGCAGGTGCACTGGTGATCACGTGGATGGATCCGGGCCCACGGATCCTTGCGACCGGTTGGGTCGAGAGTTGGTTCTCGCCCGCCCCCGTGTTCACGCTCTGGTTTCACCTCGAACACCGGGTGCTTCTGACCGCTCTGCACTTTCCGCTCTGGGCAGCCGCGCTTCCTTGCTTGCTTGCGAGCTTCATGTGCTGGAGACTTGAGGCCCGGGCGATGCGGCGCAACCGCCTATCGCAATGCCGGCGCTGCGGATACGACCGAGCGGGATTGGCGTCGACGGCCGCATGCCCCGAGTGCGGCGCACCCGCCTCCTCCACCTGAGGCCCGCACGCACAATGCACCATCGCGCCATCGGGATTCCCTCCGAGTACCCCGGGTCTCCGAGCCGGACGCACCGATCGCAACCGCGCACTCGTGAGGGAGAGGGGGATGAATGCGAGCTGGTCTTGGCCCGCGAGTGTCGCGAAGGGCTGCGGTTCATCCCCGCGGATGCGAGCGCGAGCTTCGCGTATGCTGCGCGCCATGAAGTGCCACATGTGCGAGGCCGAAGCCCGTGCCATCTGCAAGTTCTGCGGCCGAGCGGTGTGCAAGGACCACGCGAGCACGCGGCAGTTCTTCTCCGGCTACGGGCAGAAGCTCAAGGAACATCTCTGGCCGAGCGGATCGGACACCGGCGTGATCGTGGACGATGCCGTGTGGTGCGGGCGGTGCGAAGTGAAGTACCAGCGGACATATTGAACCGATCCCGCCCGCACGAGGCACACTCGCCCCCCCCTGCCGACTCGAACGGTCCGGGGTGCGGGGCAGCCCGGCGCGCGACGGACGGAGAAGCCCGCACACGCGCGGCGTCGCGGCCGGTGCGGCGCGGCGAGCAGGTAGCCCGACCGTGAGGGAGGGCCTCGGAGCCGTCCGGGCGGGGCGAGGGAGAGGGGGATTTGTGCGCGCGGGGTCCTCTTCGCATGATTTCAGCAACCGGACAAACCGGGCGCAAGGCTCGCCGGTATTCTCGAGCGATGAGGCATCGCGATCTGCTCATCTTCGGCGTGCTCCTGGGCTCCGCGCTCTTCGCGCCCGGGTGCTTCACCGCGAAGGTCTACCTCGATGAGGCACAGCGAGAGGGTCTGTGGCACACCCGGGTGACCGATGTTTCGCGCTACGAGGA
>DASZWV010000024.1:0-1656 GCA_035546115.1 Phycisphaerales bacterium | reverse complement strand
CCTCAAAGAGATCGAGCGACCCGGCTGGCGATGGACGGCGATTGCCGGGGCGCTCGGATGCGCCGCGGCCGGTGCGTGCTGGCTGCTGGCGGACTGGTTCGAGAGCTTCGGTTCCTGGACGAGCGCGGAGCCATTCTTCTCCTCCGGGTGGTCTCTCCTCGTCTCGGGCGGAATGTGCGCGTTCGCGCTTGTCGGGCTCGGCTCGCCCGATCGGCAGTTGTGGCGATGGATCGGCGTGGCGGGCGCGCTCGCGGGCGCATCCGTGGCGATGTATGGCTCCTTCGTGCGATCGGGCGGCAACCCCGGCTGGATCGTCGGCCCCTACTGCCTCGGTGGGTTCGTTGCCCATGCCATCGTCTCGCTCCGCATGAATCTCACCCGTGGCCAAGCCTGGGTGCGCCTCGTGGCGATCGTCGCCGCAGCGTGCACCGGCTTCTCCGCGACGTACTCCGTGGCGATCCGGCCGAGCGCATACGACTCGCTCGATGCGTTCGACTGGACCTGGCGAATCACCTCCGCGTTCGCGCTCGTGTGCGCCAGCGCCTCCATGGCGATGCTCGTGCTTGGGCTTCTCAATCGGCGGCCGACCGTCGAGCTTTCGAGGACCAGGACATTCGATCGCGTCACGGTGATCTGCCCACGCTGCGAGAAGAAGCTCAGCCTCCCACTCGGCGGAGCGCTTTGCGACGGCTGCCGGCTGCACATCGACGTTACGGTGCACACCGCCCGCTGCGCCCAGTGCAGCTACGACCTCACCGGACTGACCGCCGCGGTCTGTCCCGAATGCGGCGCGCCCATCCCCCAGGGCACAACATCCATCGCGTCGCCCGCCGCTTGACGCGGGCTACTCCTCCTCCCCCGCCTCCATATCCCCCAGCGGCCGGAACGTCTGCTCATACCCCAGCAGCAGCGTCGCCGCGATCTCCGCCGATTGAGCGTCCCCCGCCCTCTCAATCCTCACCGGCACCGGCGTGCGGAACGTATACATCTTCGCATCGTCGCGGAAGTGCTGGTAGGTGAGCCGCGCCGGCCCCCACTCCTTCTTCCATCCCAGATCGACCAGTTCCTCCTCGAGCAGCTCCTCGATCTTGTCGCCCGTGTTCACCAGGTCCGCCTCGATGGACTGGCTCAGCCACCTGTGAGACGTGACCAAGGAAACCCACAGGATTCCCTTCTCCTCGAAAAGCCGAAACTCCGCGGGCTCGGCGCTCGCGAGCGCCTCGCAGCGCACCACGCCCCCCTCCACGCGAACAGCACCGAACACGCCCGCCGCGCGGGCCCGCTCCGCCACCGCCGACAAAAGACCATGAACCGCCGATGATGCGATCGTCATCCGCGCAGGATAGGTGGCCCGCTCGCCCCCGGTTCTCCGTAGACTACACTGTTTCCCCTTCGAGCAAGGCCATGCGCATTCTCATGCTGGGGTGGGAGTTCCCCCCGTTCATTTCCGGCGGTCTCGGCACCGCCTGCTACGGCCTCACCAAGGCTCTGGATCGCCTCGGCCATGAGGTCGTGTTCGTGCTCCCCAAGCCCGTCGACCGCTCGCACACCTCGCACATCCGCCTGCTCTCCCCGGACGTCATCCGCAACCTCCAGTGGTCGCCCCCCTCCCAGCGCCGGGGGGCGAACGCTCCGGCGGGGCGTGCGCTGCGCCCC
>DASZWV010000023.1:0-1977 GCA_035546115.1 Phycisphaerales bacterium | reverse complement strand
AGGTGCTCGTCGGCCTCCTGCGCGACGCGGAGCGTGCGGGCATCTGGTCGCTCGAAGGATTGATGAAGTACGGCCGGCGACGGGTGCCGCGCAAGAAACGTCGCACCGCAATGCCGACGTGGTCCGACGGCGCGGACGGCGCATAATCGGCATCCGATCGCGTAGCTTTCGACCATGCCCGCGCCCACTCCCCTCGTACAGTCGCGCACGGTCGGCCGCTTGCGCGTGCACGCCGTGCAAGCCGGCGGTCAGCGGCTCGACGGCGGCGCGATGTTCGGTGTCGTCCCCAAGCCGCTCTGGCAGCGCCGCATCCCGGCCGACGACCGCAACCGCATTCCCCTCGGCATGCGCTGCCTGCTGGTCGAGCATGACGCGGGGCTCGTGCTGATCGACACGGGCGCGGGGAACAAGGAGGACGCGAAGTTCAAGGACATCTATGGTCTCGAGAACGAGGCGGCCGCGGCCGATGAGGACGGCGTGCATCGCACCGCGCTCGAGGCCGGGATTCGCGCGGCCGGGTTCGACCCGAACGACGTGTCGCTCGTGATCAACACGCACCTGCACTTCGATCACGCCGGTGGGAACACGTTCATCGACGCCGGCGGCGCGGTTCTGCCAAGCTTCCCGAAGGCGCGGTACGTGGTGCAGCGGGGCGAGCACCACTATGCCACGCACACCAACGAGCGCACGGCGGCCAGCTACTTCGGGCGCAACTGGGACCCGGTCATCGCCGCGGGGAAGTTCGAGTTCATCGAGGGTGACCGGGAGATCGTCCCGGGTATCCGTTCCATGCTTACCCCGGGTCATACGCCGTTCCATCAGAGCATCCTGCTCGACGGGGGCGGCGGCGAAGTCGCCTGCTTCCTAGGCGACGTGTGCCCCACGGCGGCGCACCTGCCGCTGCCGTGGATCATGGGGTACGACGTGGAGCCGCTCGTGACGCTGGAGTCCAAGCGGACGCTGCTGGCCCGGGCGAGCGCCGAGCGGTGGCTGGTGATCTTCGAGCACGACGCCACGAACGCCTGGGGCCGCGTTGTTCACGACGGCAAGGCGTACGGGCTCGAATCGGCCCCCGGAGACGAGCGCACCATTGCCTGACCCTTCGGCCGATGGTTGACCCAAGCGCCAGTGCGCCTTAGCTTTGGCGGACATCGTGAACGCAAGCGGGCCGGCCTCGGTGCCGGCCCCACCCCTTGGCCTCCGTCTCGCGTGCGAGACGCCGTGCTGCCGGGTCCGCGGAGTGGGGGACGTGCACCGCGAGGTGCGCGGCCGCCATCATCATCGCGGGCCCTGACGGGTCCGCGATTTCTTTTTCCCGTTGTGGAGGATTAGCCAGATTCAGGATACGACCAAGCGGCCGCCACGCGTCAATCGGCAGATCCGCATCAGCCCGGTCCGCGTCATCGGGGCCGACGGTTCCCAGATGGGCATCATGGAAGTGGATGCGGCACTCGCCGCGGCGGTGGAGTCGGGTCACGATCTCGTGGAGGTCGCCCCGCTCGCGCGGCCTCCCGTTGTCCGGATCATGGACTACGGGAAGTACAAGTTCGAAATGGCCAAGCAGGCCCGGCAGGCCAAGAAGAAGCAGCACGTGATCCAGATCAAGGAGGTGAAGTACCGCCCCGGGATCGAGGACCATGATTTCGATACGAAGACGCGTCACGCGCGCCGGTTCCTCTCGGAGGGGAACAAGGTGAAGGTGACGTTGATGTTCCGCGGCCGGCAGATCGCGCACCCGGAGCTGGGGCGTGCGGTGGTCGAGCGGGTGGCGGAGAGCCTGGCGGACGTCGCGAAGATCGAGACCGACGCCCGGCTGGAAGGGAAGGCCCTCACGATGATCCTTACACCGAAGTGAGATGGCGGGGTGCAGGCGGCAGGTGGCAGATCGACTGCCCGCTGCCACTGCGCGACCGCCGTCCCTGGAGCGAACGATGCCGAAGATGAAGACCCACAAAGGCGCCAAGAAGCGCTTTTCCG
>DASZWV010000022.1:0-6722 GCA_035546115.1 Phycisphaerales bacterium | reverse complement strand
GGCCACCACGAGCGTCGCGGAGACGATGTCGCCGATGACCTTGGCCTTGGAGTTGAGCTGCACCCGCTCGCGCCCCTGCACGTCGCCCTCGATCAGGCCGTCGACGATGACGGTCCCGCCCTCGACCGCGGCCTTGCACGCCGCGCCGTCGCCGATCTGGATCTCGCCCTTGGCGATGACGCGTCCCTCGAAGGTGCCGAGGATGCGCGCGGTCGTCTCGAAGACCATCTCGCCCTTGATGTGCGTGTCGGGCCCGATCACCGTCGTGGTGCCTCTGTTGTTCTCGGCCATGTTCGTGCCTTCCTCGTCGTGCAGACGTATGCGCCCAGACCGGTGATGGCGAGACGCCGCGCCCGGTCCGTGCTCGGGACCCTGCGATGCACCCCCATACTCCGTTACGGGGTGCGCATGCGCGAAGTTTCTGTGTGCGCCGGGCGTCTTGCCCGGGCATCGGAACGGCGAATCTTACTCCATGACGCCGGAAATGGGTGCGCTATTTGCGCGATCGCTGCAATACCCGACCTTGTCGGGTGCGAGACGAGCGCATCCGACAACAGACCGTCCGCGCCAAAGTCTCCCCGCTTGAGGGTGGTGGAAGATCCTGTTACGGGCCAGTACTTCCGAGGTCGCCACTGTCCAACTCGTTCACGCTGGTCGTACGGCTCACACCGTCGACGGTGATCGATGCCGAGGCCGCCGAGTCGTCCGCCAGAAATGTCCCGCTGGCCGAGTCGAAGCGCCAGCCCGCGACGTTTCGTCCGGCGGCCGGGCCGTCGATCCGGATGGTGTCCAGCCCGGTCATGGGGTTCTTGGGAATCGCCAGCAGGTAGGGACCGAAGGGCAAACCCGGGCCGACGTTTCCGAACGAGTCGCTGAGGTTGACGAGGCGGCCGATGAGCCATTTGCTGTCGGCGTCGGTCGAGCCATCGGGCTCGGTGGCGGGCCCACGGCCGTCGTGCTCGGCCGCGTACATGTCGGCGGCCTTGTTGAGCAACCCCAGGTCGGCCTGGACGGTCGCGATGCGAGAGTTCGCGACGGCGGCTCCGACCCGGGAAATCGCGATCGACGCGATGATTCCGATGACGACGACGACGATCACCAACTCCAGGAGGGAGAAGGCTCGCCGGCGGGTCTGTCGGGCGACTCTGGACAGGGCGGGCCTCCGCGCCGAGGGGGAAACCGGGCGCGGGAAGGATCGTCGCAACGCTCCACGATCTTAAGACGCCGTTCTTATCTGTCCTGTGGACTTGGCGAGGCGTTTGGGCTGAAACGGGCGAGCGGTGGCGCCGAGGGCATCAGCAGCCCCATGACGGCCATGGACGTCCCGTATGCGGACGTGCGGGGAAACACCCGGTCGTTCCAGCTTCCATCCTCTTGCTGGACCGAGAACAGCAGTTGCGCCAGGCGCCGGCGATACTCCTTGCGGTCCTCGTCGGAGCGCGTCTTCGGGAGCAGTTCGATCGCCTGCGCGGCGTAGAAATGCGCGTAATAGAAGTAGTACGGCGCGATGTGGTACGGCCCCTCGTGCGTGCCGGGCTTGCTCTTGCGCTGCAGGAGCCAGGCCCAGTTCGTGAAGAAGGCATCGATCGCGCCGCGGATGCGCGAGACGTCGGAGCGGCCCGCGAGGGAGAGCGTGACCTCGCCCACGAGCATGCGGCCGACCGACCCGGCCACCGGCTCGGGCCGATCGGACGGGGACGCCTTCTCCGCCGCGTACACGAACGAGCCGGTGGAGCAGCGGCACCGCTCGAGCGCATCAAGCGCGCGCGTGATCACCGCATCGTCCACGGCGTATCCCTGCCTCTTCGCCTCGAACAGGGCCTGGAGTGTCGGCCCTGTCATGAACGGTGAGGCGGGGGAGGGCTCGTCCTTCGGGCCGCGGGCGTAGTTCCAGCCGCCGACGGTGGGGATCTCGGTCTTCTGGATGCCGTCGATGGCCCACTTGATCGTCTGCTCGACGCGATCGGCCGCGTCCCTGGGCTCGGCGGGGATGGCCTTGTCGGCCTTGAGTTCGAGCAGGAACGCGAGCGCACAGGTGTAACCCCAGCCGCGAACGTCGTACGACCCGGTGTAGTCGTCGGCGCTCATGAGTGGGTGCTTCGTCCCCTCGCTGATGAACCTGACGGCCCGAGCGACCGCCTCCTGCCGCTTGGTGTCCTTGTCGTAGCCGGGCATGCGGAGCAGACAGGTTGCGGCGAGGGCCGTTCCGCCGATGCGATAGCCGATGGGGATCTGCCGATTAACCCGGTACACCCCCTCGTAGGGCCACTCCGCCTTGTTCTCGGGGAGCGCCTTGTCGCCGGCGTCCATGTCCTCCTGATGGGCCAGGAGCAGCTCGACGGCCTTGTTCACGGCGTCGGCGATGCGGGCGGGGTCATCGGGAGCCCGATCGTCCTTGATCGCGGGCTCGGGGAGCCTGGATGTGTCCGGCGGCGTCCACGGTTGTGATCGACGCTGCGCCGCCGCCGGTCCTGCGGCGCACAGCGCCAGGACCGCCGCGGCCGCCCATCGTTGCGTGCTGCGATTCATGCCCTCAGACTACCAAACCGAGGCGGATCACCGCAAGAACTTCCGGATCGGACGGGTTCCCCCTGCGGGATTTCGGGATATACTCCCGCCCGGTTCGGCGCGGCTGGCCGCCCGAGCGGGGACAACCAGCGGGCTTGTAGCTCAGGTGGCTAGAGCGCACCCCTGATAAGGGTGAGGTCGCAGGTTCGACTCCTGCCAGGCCCACTTTTGGAAAAGAAAGCACCCGCGGTTGCGGGTGCTTTCGTTTTTGGGATCGCGGGACGTGGGGCCGGAGGTTGCCGCCCGCGCCGGAGCGACCGTGGGCGATGCCGTCGGTCAGCAGCCGGCGAACCACGTGTTGAGCATCGTGAAGATGTCCGAGACCTGGAGCGTGCCGGAGTTGTCGAAGTCGGTGGTGGGCGCGGCGAGGAACCAGTCGTTGATGAACGCGAAGATGTCGGCGACCTCGAGGACGCCGTTGTTGTTGTAGTCGGCCGGGCAGCAGACCGTGGGGCCGCAGACGGTGCAGTTGCCCCGGTACGCGTGCGAGGGAGTGGTCGGCCCGGCGCAGCTGGCGGGGGAGACGACGGTGCACGACTTGGCGAAGCCGTATCCGTTGCAGCAGGCGCCCGTCGTGGGGAGCACGGTGACGGTGATGGAGGCGCAGGTGGAGGGCGCGCAAGGGGCCGCGGCCCAGCGGGCGTAGTACGTGGTGGTGGATGTCGGCGCCGGGATGACGATCGGATTGCCGGTGGCGACGGCCGTGCCGCCGCAACTGCCGGTGAACCACTCGACGTCGTCGCCGGTCCCGTCCAGGGCGGAGAGGATGATCGAGATCACGTTGCCGCCGTTGCAGAAGTTGTCGTCGCTGGTGGTGAGCGTCGTGGGGGGCGTGGGGATCTGGCTCACGGTGACGGTCGTGGCGGCGCATGTGGAGGCACCGCACTTGCTGACCCATCGCGCGTAGTACGTCGTGGTGGTCGCCGGCGCGGGGATGGTGAGCGGGGAGCCGATGCCCACGAGCGATCCATCGCACGAGCCCGCGTACCAGTTGAGTTGGAGGCCCGAGCCGCCGACGGCGGTGAGCGTGATGTTCGGAACCGAGCCGACGCAGTAGAGCGAGGGGCTCGAGGATGCGGACATGGGAGCCGTCGGCAGGTGCAGAATGGTGATCGTCACCGTGGAGACGGCCGCGGGGCTCAAGGAGCACGCGGCCAGGGGCTGGGCGGTGAGCGTGAGCACGACCGAGCCGTTGGCGACATCGCCCGGGCCGGGCGTGTAGATCGGGTTGAGGATGTTCGCGTTGGTGAACGACCCGTCGCCGCCCGTCCAGTGGACGGACGAGAAGTTGGTGGCGGCGCCGCTGAGCGAGGCGACACCGTTGGCGCAGATCGACTGGGCCGCGCCGGCGTTGGCCGTCGGGGGCTGGACAACGTTGACGGTGATCGATGCGCAGGAGGATGGGCCGCAGGCGTTCACCCAGTGGGCGAAGTACGTGGTCGTGGTCGTCGGCGCGGAGATCATGAGCGGCGATCCGGTGCCGATCGCCGCCCCCGTGCACGAGCCGCTGGACCAGACGAGCTGCGCGCCCGCGCCGCCGGAGGCCATGAGCGTGATCGTGGAGATGCTCCCGGTGCAGAAGTTGTTCGCGCTCGTGCTTGCCGAGGAGGGCGGTGTCGGGGCGCTCTGCACGGTGATGTTAACGGTGGCGAACGCCGACGGGACGCAGGAGTAGGGCGAGATGGCCTCGAGGGTGAGCGTGACGAACGGGAAGTTGGCGTCGGTGGGGCCGGGCGTGTAGATCGTGTCGAGGGCGAAGGGATTGGCGAACGAGCCCGAGCCGCCGGTCCAGTGCACGCTCGCGTAGTTCGTCGCCGTGCCGTGGAGGGAGACCACGCCCGTGGAGCAGATGATGTCGGAGCCGCCGGTGGCGGCGGCCGTGGCGGTGGGCCCCGCGATCGTGTCGATCGTGAACATGCGCTGGCAGGTGGAGGCGTTGTTGGCCGCGTCGGTGACGGTGATCGTCACGGTCGTGGGCGAGGGGCCGACGAGGGTTCCGGCGAGCGGGGACTGGGTGATGACGAGCGAACCCGCGGGCGTGCAGTTGTCGCCGGCGATGACGGCGGCGGTGAAGTCGGGGAGCGGGGCCTGGCAGGAGAAGTCGGCCGGCCCGTGCTGGTCAACGCCGCAGCTCGAGATCGTCGGGGGCGTGTCGTCGTTCACCGTCACGAGTTGCGAGGTCTGCACCGAGTTGCCCGCGCAGTCGGTGGCCGTCCAGGTGACGGTGGTCGGGCCGATGGGATAGGGGCTCGAGAGCGGGAGGCTGTCGGAGCGGGTGCCGACGACGGTGGGCGCGCCGCAGTTGTCGGATGCGGCCGGAACGGGCAGGGACACCGACGCGAAGCAGTCGAACGCGTTGGTGGAGACGACCACGGGCGCCGGGGTGGTGATGGAGGGGGCGGTGGTGTCGACCGTGAAGGCGGCGAGATCGGCGGTGGTCGTCGCGATGGAGTTGCCGTCGGTGTCGGTCAGACGCGTGGGCGGGAGCGGGTTGGGGCGCGCCCGGAAGGAGACCAGCGTCAGGTTGTCGCCGGCGCAGAACTGGCCGAGCGCGCTGAAGTGCAGCGTGGCGAACCGGGCCGGGGCGCTCACCATCGGCGCGGCGAACGGGATCTGCACGGCGTAGTCGATGGTGCCCGCCATGGAGTCGAACGCCTCGTGAACGACCGTGGGAAACGCGGCGTCGGCCGTGGCTCCGAGATACTGCAGGCGCGACGTGTCGTAGGAGAGGAAGAACTGCCCGCCCGCGATCGGCTGGGAGGCGCTGGCGAGATCGATCGTGACATCGACCGCCGGGCCCTGCGAGCAGGCGGACACCACGTGCAGTTGCGTGACCGACTGCGCCGCGGCGAGCGCGGTGCAGGATGCGGCGAGAAGAGCGGCGAGAGCCCTGGAGAGTCGCTGGGTACGCACGAAAGACTCCTTGAAAGCACGAGAGAGGAACGGCACGGCGCGGCGCGTGGCGGCGAGGGACGGCTTCATGGGCACCCCGCGAACCAGGCGGAAAGAAAGTCGAAGATGTCCTGGACGCTCAGGCCGTCCACGCCGTTGAAGTCGGCGCGGCAATCCCCGGCGAACCAGATGTTGAGAAAGTCGAAGATGTCCTGCACCTCGAGCCCGCCGGAGTTGTTGATGTCGGGCAGGCAGGTGACCCACGGGCTGATCGTCGTGGGCGGATCGAGGGGATCGCCGTTGATGTCGGTCAGGCGCGTCGGCGGGTTGTTGACGCGAAACCGGACCTGCGGGAGGCACCCGGACCCCGTGGGAACGAAGTGAAGCACGGCGAGGTCCTGGTCGTCGGACGACGGCGCCTGGCCGAGGAACGGGTTGATCCCGGCCGCGAGGTTGATCTGATTGCCGCTCGCGGCGATCGGCGAGAGGACGGGGAGCGCGAAGCGGTCGGTGATGTACGAGCCGGAGACGAACGTCAGGCGGGCGGGATCGAACTCCAGGAACGCCTGCCAGCCCGCGGCCGGGGTGGCCCCGATGCTGCTGACGCGGAGCACGATCGTCACGCCCGGGCCCGGCATGGGCGCAAGTTCCATGACCGGGTTCGCCGCCGCGAGCGACGCGAGCGCAAGGCTCGCGCCGGCGGAGGCGAACGCGGAGATGGAGCGGGAGTAGGCCATGAGCTCAGCAGCCGGCGAACCAGAGTGAGAGGAAGTCGAAGATATCCTGGACGGAAACGTGGCGGTCGTCGTTGATGTCGGCCGCGGGGTGGCCGTCCATCCAGAGGCGGACGAAGTCGAAGATGTCCTGCACGCTCGAGCCGCCGATGTGGTTGAAGTCGGCGCGGCACGCGGGGAGCCCGTGCTCGGCGGCGAAGGTGATGTCGGCGGCGTTCAGGCGGCCGTCGAGGTTGAGATCGCCGCGGGCGGCCTCCCACTCGCCCCGGGCGACGAGATCGGCGATGGTGATGTCAACGACGGGAGGCTCGGCCGCGAGCGGGTTGCCGCACGGGTCGGGATCGCGAGCCACGAGGAAGTTGGACTGGATGAAAGTAAAGTCCTCGGTGCCGATGGACCCGTTGCCGCTGAAGTCGGGGTGGATGGGCGGGGTCGAGCAGGTCGTGCTCGCGCCGGGGCTCTGGCCGGAGCGGCCGATGTACCCGCCGAAGTCGAGGATGTCGATGTAGGCGTCGTCGTTGACGTTGC
>DASZWV010000021.1:0-3418 GCA_035546115.1 Phycisphaerales bacterium | reverse complement strand
TCAGCCGGAGCCTCGACCCATCCCGGTTCATCTTCGGCGTCTGGTGGGTGACGCTCATCATCGGGATGGTGATCGCGCTCATGGGCCTGGGCATCATGGGCCTGTTCAGCATCAACCTCCCGCAGTCCGTCTACATGATCGAGACCAAGGCCGATTCGCCCGGCGGGTCGTTCTTCTTCGGCGTGCTGACCGCGGTGCTCGGTCTGCCGTGCTTCGGGTTCGTCGTCGGCGGCCTGCTCGCGGGCGCGGCCACGCTTCCCTGGTTCGCGATCATGGCGGTGTTCATGGGCCTCGGGCTCGGCATGGCCCTGCCCTATCTCCTGCTTGCAGCGCGACCCGAACTTCTGCGCTTCATCCCGCGCACCGGCCCCGCGAGCGACCTGGTCAAGCAGGTGATGGGCATCCTGCTGCTCGCCGCGGCGGCCTACTTCATCTCCGCGGGCGTCAAGGCCGTCACCTCGGACTATCCGTACCTCGAAGGGTCGATCGCCTGGTGGGCCGTGGGCTTCTTCATCGCGATCGCGGGGATCTGGATGATCATCCGGACGTTCCAGATCACCAGGTCCGCGGTCCGGCGGGTCTCGTTCATGGTCATTGCCGTCGCGATGGTGCTCGGCATCGGCGTGTTCGCCAACGGCAAGTTCTCTGAGGATCGCGAGAACTACAAGGCCCTGGCCGCGGCGATGAAGAACCAGAACCTCAACACGGCGGCCGTCCCCTCGGGCGTGTGGATGAAGTACACGCCCGAACTGCTCGCCTCTGTCCGTGCGTCGGGCCGCTCGGTCTTCCTTGATTTCACGGCGGACTGGTGCATCAACTGCAAGGCGCTCAAGCGGCTGCTGCTCGACCGCGAGCCCGTGCTGACCCGTCTCAGGGGCACCGACATCGTCCTGATGGAGGTGGATTGCACATCCACCCGGGCCGCGGGGTGGGACCTGCTCAAGGACCTCGGCCGGACGGGCGTGCCGACCTGGGCGATCTACGGCCCGGACGCCAAGCTGGGCCCCGTCGTGATCGACCTGACGACCCCGACCTCCCAGAACGTCCTGGACGCCATCGATCGGGCGGGCGTGCCGCAGGGGACGCCCACGACCTCCGCCTCGCGTTGACCGTCCGGATCGGTTCGCGTAACCTTGTCCCCGCGAATCGCCGATAGGCAGCTCGCGAGACATCCCGAGGGCGTAGCTCAGTGGTAGAGCGACACGTTGCCAACGTGTAGGTCGAGGGTTCAAGCCCCTTCGCCCTCTTTGAGTAGAGTCCCGAGCCGGAGCAGCAATGCCCGGCTCGTGGTATTTTTGGGGCGAGCGGCGGAGTGACACGGTGACGAGGGGACAAGTGACGGGGTGAAGGCGCAGAGCATCGCCCTGTCACCTTGTCAGTGTGTCGCCTTGTCACCCATCCCGCTCCCGAGAAACTCCCCGCCGACACCCGCGCCGCCCGATTGCTTCTCCATGACCGCCCTCGCCGCAACCTCCTTCGGCTTTGCCGACTGGATCGTCCTCGCGGCGTATCTCGCGCTGCTGGTCGGCACGGGCGTCTGGTTTTCGCGGCGGGAGCAGAAGACCACCAGCGACTACTTCCTGGCCGGGCGGAAGATGCCCATGTGGGCCGTGGCGGTCTCGATCATCGCGACGAGCCTGTCGGCGGCCACCTTCGTCGGCGCCCCCGAGCAGTCGTACAAGGGCGACCTGACGTACCTCTCCACGAACATCGGCGGCCTGATCGCCGTGGTCATCGTCGCGTGGTTCTTCATCCCGGCCTTTTATCGCAACAACTGCACGACGGTGTACGAGTTGCTGGAGCGCCGCTTCGGCACGGGCTCCAAGCACGCGACGAGCGCGGCCTTCATGGTCGGGCGGCTCTTCGCGTCGGGCGCCCGCATCTACATCGCCGCGATTCCGCTGAGCATGATCCTCTTCGGCGCGGATATCGAGAAGTCCCAGCACTACGAGCTGTGCATGATTTTGTCGATCGCCGCGCTCATGGTGGTCGGGACGGTCTACGCCCTCTTCGGCGGCATCTCCGGGGTGATCTGGACGGATGTGATCCAGACGGTGGTGCTGGTGGTGGCGGTGGTTGCGGCTATTGCGGTGCTATGGCACAAGATTGAACTGCCGCCGTGGCGCCCGAATGGCATCGCAGGAGTCGTTGAAGCACTCCGTGACGGCGTTCCATCAGGGGAGAGAGTCGCCGGCACCTGGGGCAAACTGACGATTCTGCGACCGGGACTGAAACCCCACTTGCCCGACTACGGATTTGATCCATCGGCCCAGTTCACGCTGCTTACCGCGGTCTGCGGCTTTGCGTTGCTGAACATCGCCGCCTATGGCACGGATCACGACCTCGTTCAACGGATGCTCACCTGCCGCAACGCCATCCAGGGCGGTAAGAGTGTGCTCTGGTCGATGGTGATCGGAACGCCCCTCGTCGCGAGTTTCCTCGTCGTCGGGCTCCTCTTGTATTTGTTCTACAACCGACCAGCGACTGGGTACATCGGGGCGTCCGCGCTGGATCTGATATGGAACTCGCAGCGCCACCAACCCGACTCCCGACACATCTTCGTCGGCTTCATTCTCAACATAATGCCCCCCGGCCTCCGCGCCCTCATGCTCGCTGGCCTCTTCGCCGCCGGCGTCGGCTCCCTCACCTCCGCCATCAACGCCATGGCCGCGACGCTCATCAAGGACTTCTACACCAAGCTCGCCCCCAACCGCGGCGAGCGGCACTACCTCGCCATGAGCAAGCTCGCCGTTCTCGGCTGGGGTCTCGCCCTCGGCGTGTTCGCCGTTCTCTGCCTCTACTGGCAGAAGGCCTCGCCGCAGACCACGCTCATCGGCCTTGCCCTCGGTGTCATGACCTTCGCGTACGCCGGGCTGCTGGCCGTCTTCCTCACCGCTCTCTTCACCAAACGCGGCAGCACCGCCAGCGTCATCGCCGCCCTGCTCACCGGCTTCGTCGTCATCGCCCTGCTGCAAGACTGGGCCTGGCCGCACTGGACGAGGCACATCTCCGCCGACCTCGCCAACATCAAGCTCGCGTTCCCGTGGCACATGACCATCGGAACGGTGATCGCGTTTGGTGTCTGCTGCCTCGGCAAGCGGCCCGCCGCGCGATCGCCCAACGGCCCGCAGGAACTGCGCTGCGAACAGTGCGGCTACGACCTCACCGGTTTGCGGGGAACAATGGGCGCATCCGTCTCCTGCCCGGAATGTGGTGCACCCACCACGAACGGGGAGAAGGCCGAAACCGGCGATTCCGTCGCGCCAGGGCCGATTGACGTCGCATAACGCTCGACGCTCGGAGCGAGCGTGCCCACGCTCGGAGTAAGCGTGCCCACGCTCGGGGCGAGCGTGCCCACGCTCGGAGTGAGCGTGCCCACGCTCGGAGTGAGCGTGCCCACGCTCGGAGCGAGCGTCCC
>DASZWV010000020.1:0-2545 GCA_035546115.1 Phycisphaerales bacterium | reverse complement strand
CAACCAGCACCCCCATCAGCCCGCCCACACGACTCGCGCCCGCATTCCCCACTCTCAAGGCTCCTGCCCCGGCGGGGCCAGTCTCCCCTGCCGTGCAGAAACCGGCCGGCGTGCGCCCCAGGCTCCGCAGGGGCGACACACACGCTCGGCCACACTCGACAGCGCCTCGAACCATGCCGAATCATACAGCCCGGCTAGCATGTGCATGGCCGACACGTCCTCGTCCCCATCCGCGCGACCCAATCCCCTCGATCGCGCCTCCCTCCCCCACCACGAAGTCATCGCGATCCTCGACTTCGGCAGCCAGACCGCCCAGCTCATCGCGCGCCGGGTCCGCGAGGCCGGCGCCTTCTCCATCCTCCTCGCCCCCACCGTCACAGCGCAGGAACTCAAGGCCCTCGCGCCCAAAGGCATCATCCTCTCCGGCGGCCCCGCGAGCGTCTACGAGCCCGGCGCGCCCACCTGCGACCCCGGCATCCTCTCCCTCGGCATCCCCATCCTCGGCATCTGCTACGGCATGCAGCTCGCCTGCCACCTCATGGGCTTCAAGGTCGACCGCGCCGAAACCCGCGAGTTCGGCCGCGCCGCCCTGCACATCAAGGACCGCAGGGAGCTCTTCGGCGCCATCCCCGAAAAAACCGCCGTCTGGATGAGCCACGGCGACCAGGTGCAGCCGGGTACCGCCACGCTCCGCGTGGCGTCCTCTTCCTCTCCCGGCACGCTCACCCCCCTCGCCTCCACCGACACCTGCCCCCTCGCCGCCGCCCGCCTCATCGACCCCGACCGCAACCTCCGCTTCTACGGCGTGCAGTTCCACCCCGAGGTCACCCACACCCCCCACGGCGTGGACATCTTCCGCAACTTCCTCTACGAGATCTGCAGGTGCTCCGGCTCCTGGCGCATGGCCGACTTCATGGAGACCGAGATCAAGCGAGTCCGCGAGCGCGTCGGCAACGCCGGCGTCATCTGCGGCCTCTCCGGCGGCGTCGATTCCTCCGTCGTCGCCGCCCTCCTCCACAAGGCCATCGGCGACCAGCTCCAGTGCGTCTTCATCGACACCGGCCTGCTCCGCAAGTCCGAGCGCGACCTCGTCGAGACCACCTTCCGCGACCACTTCCACATCAAGCTCAAGGTCGTCGACGCCTCCGCCGAGTTCCTCGCCGATCTCGCCGGCGTCACCGACCCGCAGGAAAAACGCAAGCGCATCGGCAACCGCTTCATCCGCGTCTTCGAGGACGCCCAGAAGTCCATGGGCCTCCACGGCCACAACTTCCTCGCCCAGGGCACCCTCTACCCCGACGTCATCGAGTCCGGCCACTCCGCCGCCGGCACCTCCGCCGCCATCAAGCTCCACCACAACGTCGGCGGCCTCCCCGAAGACCTCCAGTTCGACCTCCTCGAGCCGCTCCGCGACCTCTTCAAGGACGAGGTCCGCAAGCTCGGCGAGGTCCTCGGCCTCCCCGACCAGATCATCTGGCGCCACCCCTTCCCCGGCCCCGGACTCGCCGTCCGCATCATCGGCGAGGTCACCCGCGACAAGCTCGACCTCCTCCGCGACGCCGACGAGATCCTCCTCGAAGAGATCGTCGCCCACAACCTCTACCGCTCCACCAGCCAGGTCTTCGCCGTCCTCCTCCCCGTCAAGTCCGTCGGCGTCATGGGCGACGGCCGAACCTACGAGAGCACCATCGCCATCCGCGCCGTCGAAACCCAGGACTTCATGACCGCCGACTGGGCCCGAATCCCCTTCAACGTCCTCGCCACCATCTCCAACCGCATCATCAACGAGGTCCGCGGCGTGAACCGCGTGGTCTACGACATCTCCTCCAAGCCCCCCGCGACGATCGAGTGGGAGTAATACCGGTTATCGGCCGCAAAACTCGGTGGACTGGCAGCCTCGGAAGGCGATAATTATAATATGAGCGATACCCGCTCCATCCAGTTTCCGGCGGATCAGGCAGATCAGCTCGAGGCCGCGGCAAAGGCAATGGGCCTCACGGTGCCCGCCTACGTCGAGTTTCTGGCGAACTGCCAGCGACGACAGCACGACGCCAAGTTCGTTGACGCGGCCAAGTACGTGTTCAAGAACTATCCGCAGACACTGAAGAAACTGGCCCAATGACCGCGCCTCCGCGGGAGCGAATCTTGGGAACCAGGCAACACTTCTGATCGCCCTCTTCCGCATCGCAGAAGACCTCGGATACGAGTGGTAGCGCGTTTTCGCAGTTATCACCAAAGTCCCCCCCAAATCCCGCCGAGAACTCCCCAGGACCTCTCCGCGCTCACCCCAGATCGCGAAGACCCGACCGGAGCACTCGCATGGACGCTGTCGCCGCGCTCGCCCTCGCCTCACTCATCTCCACCCGCTTTGATCCGCCCAAGCGGCCCGACCACTATCCGCCGCTCCCCCCGGTCCCCTCCGAGCCCGTCGCCACATCGCCCCCCCCGCTCCCTCCCCCGGTGATCCCGCCGCACAACGCGCCCAAGCCTCCGCCCCCTCCGGCCCCGCCACCCCCTCCCCCTCCTCCTCCTCCCGCGCCCGCGG
>DASZWV010000019.1:0-1677 GCA_035546115.1 Phycisphaerales bacterium | reverse complement strand
AAGACCTACTCGATCGACCTGGAGCGGAACTTCGCGGTGCGCGACGAGGACCCGGCGGACGTGGAGGATCTGGTGTCGCTGTTCGACGCCGACTGGGCGGGGGAGACGCCGGCGATGAGCTGCACGCGCATGGTGGTGTCGCCGGTGAACTCGCGGGCGCGGATCATCGGGCTGATCGATTCGGCGCAGTCGACGCTGACGATCGAGTCGATGCAGTTCGCCGACACGGCGGTGCGGGCGGCGGTCGCGGCGCGGATCGAGGCGGGCGTGCAGGTGAGGGCGATGCTCGCCGACGCCGGCTGGATCACGGCGAACACGGCGGCCGCGCAGTTCCTGAAGGATCGGGGCGTCGTCGTGAAGTCCATCCCGCATCTGCACACCAAGGTGGTGGTGGCGGACGGCACGAGCGCGTACGTGGGCAGCGAGAACCTGAGCCAGACCTCGCTCGACAAGAACCGCGAGGTCGGCGTGATCGCGACCGACGCGAGCTCGCTGGAGCCGCTCGTGGACACCTTCGAGACCGACTGGGCGGCCGGGACCGAGTTCTAGCCGCTGCGCGGGGGGGCTCGGGCCTACCCGTGGGCAAACGAACGCCCGCGCTCTCCCGAACCTTCGGTGGGTCTGGATCGGCGCCCGAGCTGACGGGCTTGTCGGCGCCGGGGCGGCGTCGAGGCCGTGCTCGTCGGCGCGAACACGCCCCGCGTTCGAGCGCGAGCTCGCCGATGGTTTGCTCCGCGACGAGGTTGGCTGGATGGGTGGGGCGCCTGGCAGGTGACGGAGCCGCTCCGCGGTGGGCTATCCCCGCGGTGGGACCGGAGGCTCGGGAGATCGCGGGCGTACGTGCTCGGGCACGAGGGGGTCGAGGTTCGAGATTCCATTTCGCCGACGTCCTGCGACGAGGCGGGCCGCCGCCTCCGATGTCTTGGCAGCGCCGCGCAGGTGAGTGGGGTGCCCGTGCACGTCCGGTTGCCTGGTGGATGCACCTGTCGATCGAACCCGCGCCGCCGTCCACGCGAGCACGAACGTCCGCGTCCGGTCCATCGCCCCGGTCTGGATCGCGGATAGGCCTCCGCGGAGCGGCCTCGAGGATGCGGCCTCTGTCTGCACCGCCGTCATCGCGGCCGACCGCGGCGAGCTCCTCCTGCCGTGGGACTTCAGCGGTCGCGACGGGAGCGCCTGCCACCACTCGGTCCCGCTGGAACGACGGGGCGTGGAGCCCTAACCAGCGCGGCACGTTCACGTGGCGGGGGGTGGCCTTCGGGCCGCACGGTTCGCGACCTCGGCTGCCACACGTCGGGATCAGGGCGCGTTCCAGCCCCGATCCTCGGGTCTGGATCGGCGCCTGAGCTGCCTGGCTTGTCAGCGCCGGCGCGGCGTCGAGGCCGTGCTCGCTCGCCGATTGTTTGCTCCGCGACGAGGTTGGCTGGATGGTGGGGCGCCTAGCACGTGACGGAGCCGCTCCGCGGTGGGCTATCCCGGGCGGTGGGACCGGAGGTTCGGGAGAGCGCGGGCGTACGTGCTCGGGCACGAGGCGGCCGAGGTTCGAGATTCAATTTCGCCGATGTCCTGCGACGAAGGCGGGCCCGTCGTCGGCCGGCGATCTGCGCGAATCCGCGTCAGGGACAGGCCCCACAAATACGCCATGTCAAAAAGATCGGCGATATTGGTTGCGCCGCG
>DASZWV010000018.1:0-13192 GCA_035546115.1 Phycisphaerales bacterium | reverse complement strand
GGCCCCCCCGGCACCGCCGGCACCCCCCGCACCCCGCGCACCCCCCGTACGGCCATGGAGGCGCTCTGGATGATCCTGGATGATCGCCTCCCCCCCGACACCGGCGCGAGCGTGTGCGCGTTCCTCGACGAACTCGTCACGCAGGGGCGCCTCGGCGATGCCGCGATGTACGCGCGGTGGTATGACCGCTTGCAGGAGCGGTTCGGGGCGTCCAAGCGGCCGCAGGAGGACAAGGCGGATCAGCCGGAGGGCGGTGGTGGGAGAGGTGGGTGTTGAGCAGACCGGGTGTCGCCCCTCCGGGGCTTGAAGAACAAGAGCATTGCCCGTGAACCGTGGGCTCGCGCCCACGGCAAAGGACTCGACGGCCCTCCGGGCCTCAAAGCAAAAGCAACGAACGCACCAGCACGGAGCACCACCATGAACGACGCATCCATCGATTCGCTCCCAAATCCGGGCAACCACGACGCCCGTATCGGCGAGTACATCCGCGTGCTCGTCGCCCGCGGCGCGGCCGTCACCATCGGGCACATCGGCCAGACCATCGTGGCGCGGGCGGTGTGGCCCAGCGTGGGCCACGGGTGCTTCCTCGCGGGCGAGGGCAAGAGCGTCGCCCAGGCCCTCGCCGATGTCCGGACCGAGGATGAGCGGTTCAGCGGTGGGTAGGCAAGGCCGCAGGGGCCATGAACGCGCGATCAATCCGTATGACGATCGCCCTCACAGAATCGCGCCGGGCGAGCCCGCCGCTGCCACTTGAGAGGAACTTGGAGTTTCTTGGCGTATGTTCCATCCCAGATCACCGGAAGGCCAAGCCGCTCGAGCGTTTCACGGATCGTTCCTGCGACCCGAAGGCACGCCTTCTCGTAAGCGGCCTCGTCCGCCGCCCTTTCACAGCTTCCGTAGTTGAGGTAGATGCCGCCACCATCAGCTGCGCTTTCGGTGTCTTGAATGTGGTAGAACGTGTACCCGATGATCGGGACACCACGCCACCGGCCGCCGAGTCGGTTGAACTCGTCGGGCATCTCCGCGCGGCCGCAGGTGCTGCAGCACGTCCAGTGATGCCGCGCCATGATGCCGCGGGCGTTCAGGTCCTCGAATGCCGCGTCCAGCCGATCGCAGTCGGTGACGCTTGGCCAACCAGCAATCTCGCGCTGCCTCTCGGCAAGCATCATCGGCATGAGCGACTCAACAATCCGCTGGACTTCCTCCGTAGGGTGTTCATCGCTCAGCATTTCAATAACCGACTCCGAAATCGCAACCGGGGTACTGAACCCTTCAGCAAGCTGTTGGGCAATGCGCTGTTGTGCCTCATCAATCAGAGTGTTGCTGCCCATGTGCAGTCTCCACAAAGGGTCGTATTACTTCGCGTGCGAAGCCACCAACGCGATGATCCCGATGATCGCCAGGCACATCAGCACAAACAGCGTGATCTTCCACGCGCTGTACGGCCGCTCGCCCACAACCTCCCCCGTCCGCGCGTTCACCATGAATCGGTACAGCTTCTGATTGAACCGGTACGCGCTCAGCCACACCGGCAGCAGCAGGTGCTTGTAGGTGATGTGAGCATATTGCGTCTGCGTCGAGCCGATCCGCTGCTCATCGCCCCCGATGTCCTCGCGGATGGCCGACTCGATCCGCGGCCGCATCTTCTCCTTGGCGATCTCGAAGCCATCGTCCAACCCGACCTGGTAGCACTCGGCCCGGAAGCCGGCGAGGTAGTCGTCGGCGTACACCACGCATGACTTGAGGTCCCACGGCTCGAGCTGCTCGGCCTCCTTGAGGGGCAGGCTGCGGCTGGCCATGACCAGCACATCGTCGAACTCCACCCGCACCACGCCCGAGACGCTTGTCCAGCGGATGTGGCGCACGGTCCGCGTCTGCGGGCGGCCGTTGACGTAGTACGTCTCGGTGGTGTAGTACGCATCGCCGCGCTGGCCCTGGTAGGCGGTGGTCGTGTCGCTGTCGTAGGTCCACGCCGGCAGGTAGGTGCCCGTGAAGCGGGCGTCGAGCATCGACTGGCTCTTGAGCTTGCTCGGGGCGAACCAGCGCGAGCGCACCCAGGTGCGGAAGCGGTCCATCGCATCGTCGCGCGTGGTCTTGAACGGGAGCACCGCGTTGGGCTTGATCTGCGTCGTGCTCGCGCCGGTGGCCACGATGTTCGTCCCGCAGAAGGGGCAGCTGATCGACGTCACGTTCGGCGGGACCTGGATCTTCGCGGCGCACGCCCCGCACTGAACGATGAGCGTCGTCGCCGTGCCCGCCCGCTCCTTGAGCGCCGCGAGGGCCGAGGCGTAGTCGAGCTCCTGCACGGCCCGCGTGTCGCGCGGCGCGGCGATCTCGTTCTGGCATCCGCAGTACGGGCAGGTGGTCACCCACGTGCCGGGCGTGAACTCGAGCTTCGCCCCGCACCGCTTGCAGGGGAAGCGGCGGAGGTCGTCGGATGGGGTTTCAACCGTGGTCGGTTGCATGGGTTCTCACCACTGAGAGCGCCGAGGGAGGCAGGAGGCGGGTGGGTTGTTTGCCCGGAGGGCGGGCGAGGGCCGGCTCGCCAGCGACCAGCGCGATCGGCGGGAGTCGTCCGCCCTCCGGGCGGGAAGACAAGGGTGAGGCAAGCGGGGAAAGTGGGCCGGCGACCAGAGGCTTGCTCGCAGAGCCTCGCGGCGCCTCTGGCAACCTTCATGCGCCCTCCGGGCGAAGAGCGGGGCATCCTGTGCGGTCATCACCATCACCATGTCACCCCGTCGCCCGGTCACCCTGTCACCCGGTCACCTTGTCACCGACTCGCCCTGTCACCGAGTCACCCCGTCAAACGGCCACGCTCACGGCATCGGCGGCGGCGGGCTGCCGCTTGCCAGCACGCCCGTCAACTCCGGCACATCCTTGGCCGCGGCCCAGTTGGCCATCCCCTGACGCCACACGAGCGTCTCGGGCTTGAGTTCGCCCGACATGACCTTGGAGCGCAGCAGCATGAACTCGAACGGGCCCGCCTGCTTGCCGTTGATCGCGAGGAAGAACGGCACGCCCGCGCCGGCTGCGGCCCCGCCGAGCGAGGGCGGCATGCCCGGGCCGGCCGGGGCCGCCGACGCCCCGGCCATCTGCTGGCCCATCGCGCCCGCGAAGTTTCCGCCCAGGCCCATCCCGATGAACCCGCCCGCCGCGCCGGGGTTCTTCGCGGCGTCGCGGATCGCCTCGGCGGTCTGGAACTTCGTGTACGAGTCGAGGTTGCCGATGACCGACATGCTCGACCGCTTGTCGAGGGCCTGCTCGACCTCGGGCGGGAGCGAGATGTTCTCGACGTTGAGCTGCGGGAGCTCGAGGCCGTAGGCCGCGAACTTGGGCTGCATGGCGTCGGTGAGGAACTTGCCGAGCTCGGCGTAGTTGCTGGCGAGGTCGAGCATGGGGATCTTGCTCTCGCCGAGGATGTCGGCGAAGGCGCTCACGATCATGTTGCGGAGCTGGTTGGTGATCTCCTCGGTGGTGTAGCGGCCCTCGGTGCCGGTGATGGTCTTGATGAACGTGCCGGCGTCCTTGACGCGCATGGTGTAGTTGCCGAAGGCCCGCAGGCGGACCGGCCCGAACTCCGGGTCGCGGAGCATCACGGGGTTCATCGTGCCCCACTTGAGGTCGGTGAAGGTGCGTGTGGAGACGAAGTACACCTCGGCCTTGAAGGGCGACTCGAAGCCGTACTTCCAGCCCAGCAGCGTGGCGAGGATGGGCAGGTTCTGCGTGGTGAGCGTGTACGTGCCCGGGCCGAAGACGTCGGCGAGCTTGCCCTCGTTGATGAACACGGCCGCCTGCCCCTCGCGCACGACGAGCTTGGCCCCGTATTTGATCTCGTTCTGGAACCGCTCGAAGCGGTAGACCATCGTGTTCTGCGAGTCGTCCAGAAACTGGATGATGTCGATGAGCTCGTGCTTGAGGCGATCCCAAATGGACATGGATAACTCCGAAAAAGGGCGTGCGTGCCCAAACGATACGGGGCTCACCCGGATCGTGGTGCCCGTGCACCGCTTGGCGGCCCCCGGTGGCCCGCATCGATTGAATCGAGTCGCGGATGTTGGGCCCACGTTCGTCTTGCGTCTCGCGCCGGATTCCTGTAGTCTCGCGATCCCGCGGCGCTGCCGCTTGAGCGCCGCGGCCTGATCCGGACCAAGGAGAAGGAGGAGTGGGACCGTGACGTCCCTTCCTCTTTCCCATCCGCCACAGTTCGTCCGCTTCCCGGAATGCCCTTCGCGCACGGTGCGGCCAGACGCCCTGGCCGGGCCCCGGGAGGATGAGCGTCCGGAGGTCCCTTTGGCGCCATCGCGGGCCTTGGGCGGAACGAATACGCTTGGCGCTTTTCTGCAACGCTGCGCCCGGTCCGGGCGATGACGTGTCGTGCCCATCGCCCGCGAGGACCCCCGATGCTGGTTCGCGATATCGCCCGACTCAACGCCGATGCAGCGAGCCGTCGCATCGTCGTTATCGGCGCGGGCGCGGTCGGGCTGTACACGGCCGTGGAACTCTCCCGGCGAGGGCGCGATGTGCTGGTCATCGAATCCGGCTCCGCCCAGCTCGGCGGCTTCTCAACGGACTCGTTCGCCAGCGTGGGTCGAAAGCACGAGGGCATCCACCGCAGCCGGTCTCGAAGCCTCGGCGGCACGACGAACCTCTGGGGCGGGCAGCTCGTCGAGTTCATGCCCATCGACTTTGCCGGTCGTGAGTGGCTCCCCGGCTCCGCGTGGCCGGTGACCTACGACGAGATCGCGCCGTTCTACCGCCCGACGTATCTCAACCTGGGCCTGGACGAGCAGATCGTCGACGATGCGGCTGTCTGGCGGAGCATTTCCGCCCGGCCCCCGCCCCTGAACGACGAGGTCGAGTGCTTTCTCACGCGATGGCTCCGGGTCCCGGGGTTCGCGAAGCTCTATGCGAAGCGCATCGAGAGCGACCCTCATCTCACCGTTCTCACGGAGCACACGGCGGTCGGGTTCCGCGGCCTGGGCGGCCGGATCACCGGGGTCCGCGTGGTGGATGCCGCCGCCGGGCGGCACTGGATCGAGGGTGCCACGTTCATCCTGGCCGCGGGGACGATCGAGAACGCCCGCCTGCTCCTGCACGCCGCCGCCGACGATTCGTGGGCCTGCCCGTGGGGCTCGAACGCCCACGTCGGCACGCGCTTCATGGACCACCTGGGTGGGCGCCTCGCCGACATCCACCCGATGGACAAGAAGAAGTTCTTCAAGACGTTCTGCACGATCGTGCGCTCGGGCAATAAGTTCCAGCCCAAGGTGCGGTTGCGAGACGCGGTGCTGGGGCGTGAGCGCCAGCTCAACATCCAGGGCCTGCTCGCCTTCGAGAGCTCCGCGAGCGAGCACCTGGTGTACCTCAAGCAGTTCCTCAGGGCGTCGGTCAACTCACGCAGGATCACCAGCGTGCGCGACGCCGCGCGGGCCGTCGGCGGCGCGAGGTACCTCCTCCCGCTGATGTGGCGATACGCGTGGGATCACCGCGTGTTCGTGCCCAGCACCTCCAGGATTCAGCTGTGGATGCAGTCCGAGCAGGTCCCGCTGCCGGAGAGCCGCATCACCATCGACCCGACCCATCGCGACGCGTTCGGCCTGCCCCGCGTCGTGCTGGACTGGCGGATCGGCGAGGCCGAACTCCCATCCATGCGCGAGTTCGCCCTGCGGATCGACAGGGCGCTGCGGGCCGGGGGCCACGCGACGCTGGAGATCGACCCGCTCCTGCTCTCGGCGGATCCCCGGTTCCTCGACACGCTGCACGACACCAGCCACCACGCGGGCGGCGCGATCATGGGCCGGTCCGCCGCGGAGGGCGTGGTCGATCGAGACCTTCGCGTGTTCGAGACCGAGAACCTGTACGTCGGCGGCGCGAGCGTCTTCCGCACCATCGGCAACGCCAACGTCACGCTCACTGCGCTTGCGTTGGCCACCCGGCTGGTCTACCTTCTCGCCGGTGAGCATCCCACTCGTTGAGATTCCGCCGCTTTCTCGAAGCCTGCCGCGCATCGGCTTCGGGTGCGGCCGCATCGTCGGCCGCTCCACGCTCCGGCAATCCGCCAGGCTCATCGAGGCCGCGCTCGACGCCGGAATCCGCTACTTCGACGTCGCCCCGTACTACGGCATGGGGACGGCCGAGGAAGTCCTCGGTGAGGTGATCGGCAACAACAAGGACGTCGTGATCGCGACCAAGGTCGGCCTGCCGCGCCCGGTCTACGACGCCCGCCGAAACCTCGTCCGCAAGCTGGCCAAGCCCGTGCTCGACCGTGCCCGCGGGCTCAAGACCCTCGCCCGTCGCTTCTACGCGCCGAGGCAGGGCCCGCCCGGGTCCATGCGGCCTCGCTACGACTATTCCGAGGCGACCATCCGCGCCGCCATCGAGGAGAGCCTGCGCTGCCTCCGCCGCGACAGGGTGGACGTCTACCTCGCCCACGACCCGCATCCAGACGATCTCACCCCGGAGCTCGCCTCCCGATTCGAGGCCCTCCGGCGCGAAGGGCGCATCGGCGCCTTCGGCGCGGGCGTCGAGGAGCCTGAGGACCGCTGGAAGCCCTTCGGAGGCGTCTGGCAGTCGGGCTGGCCCGGCGAGCGGGCGGCGACCTACGCGGCCGACGTCTTCCACGTGTTCCACGGCGTCATTCGCCTCGCCCCGAAGAACCGCGCCGGCGCGACCACGGTCCCCGCATCGCAGTTGATCCGCCGGGCGATGGAGGTCTCCCCGGAGAGCATGATCCTGATCAGCACCTCCACGCCGCGCCGCTTGCGTGAGCTTGTCGATGGACTCTGACGCCGATCGGGCCGATATTTCGGTGTACAATCGCCCCCGCTCCCGGCGGAACCGTATCCCGCGCCCGCCCGAGCCGACCGCCCCTCGAAAGACCGCATGCCCGCAACCGAACGCCTCTACGCCATTCGCCGATGGATGCTCGGGACGTTCGTGCCGGAGTTTCTCTGGCCGCGCACGGTGGATGTGGACGGCGTGCCGATCCGGCTGCGCAATGCGCCCTACAGCTTCGGCACCAAATGGATCCTGCGCAAGGGAACCTACGAGAAGCCGGAGCGCCAGTTGCTCCACCAGATTATCAGGCCGGGCATGCAGGTCCTCGAGCTGGGCGGCTCGATCGGCATCGTGACGTCGGTGCTCGCCAAGCTCGTGGGCCCCTCGGGGCGCGTCGTGAGCGTCGAGGCCTCGGCGAGCCTCACCGAGCATTCCCGGACGTGGCTGCACTCTCCCGGGCGCGTGGACATAGTCACGGGCTACGCGTTCCCCGTGTGGTCGCTCCCCGCGGGCATGCGCGTTGGGACACTCGAGAAAGAGTGCTCCCTGGGAGGCGTGGTGCCCTTTTCCATCGACCAGAGCGGCCCGGCCGCGGCCACGTCGGCGGCCCCCATCGCCTCCGACAACACGGAGGTGTTCGACCTCTCTTCGCTGTGCGCCCGCTTCGACCTGAGGCCGGATGCTCTGGTGGCCGATGTGGAAGGCAGCGAGGCGGTCATGATCTCGCAGCCTCCCTCCCTGCCGGGCTCCATTCGGTTCGTCTGCATCGAGCTGCACCCGCACCAGTATCCCAATGGGGACAAGGATCAGCAGGCGATCGTGGATGCTCTGGTGCGCGAGGGCTTCCGGGTTGCGGGTCGGGTGCACGCCTCGTGGCTCTTCGAGCGATAGGGGGCGAGCGACCCCGGCACGCTACCGCGTCTGGCCGTTTCCGACCGCGATCCACCGCTGCGTAGTCAGTTCCTCCAGCCCCATGGGCCCGTACGCGTGGATCTTGCTCGTGGAGATGCCGATCTCCGCGCCCAGGCCCAGCTGGAAGCCGTCGTTGAACCGCGTCGAGGCGTTCACGAGCACGCACGACGACTGCACGCGGCCCGTGAATATCTCCGCCGCGCCGCCCGGGCCCAGATCGCGCGTCAGGATCGCCTCCGTGTGGTTCGAGCCGTACGTCGCGATGTGGTCGATGGCATCGTCGAGCGAGTCCACCGTGCGCATGGCGACGATCAGGTCGAGGAACTCCATCCCGAAGTCCTCGGCCTGCGCACGCTGCAGGTTTCCCCCATCCACGACCTCCTTCACCGTCTCGGGCGCGAGCGCCATCACCACCGGCGTCGCCCGCACCTGCACGCCCTCCTGCCGGTACCGCTCCAGCATCCGCGGCACGAAGGCCTCGGCGGCGTCGCGGTGCACGAGGATGCACTCCGCGGCGTTGCACGTCGCCGGGGCCGACGTCTTGGCCGTCGCGCAGATCTCGATCGCTTTGTCGATGTCGGCCGACTCATCCACGTAGATGTGGCACACGCCCTGGAAGTGCTGCACGGTCGGGATCCGCGACGATCGCGTCACCAGGTCGATCAGGTCCCGGCCGCCGCGGGGGATCACGAGGTCGATGCAGGCATCCAGCGTCAGCAGCGTGGCCAGGTCATCCCTCGAGCCCCCGGAGATGTGCGCCAGGGCCTCGATCGGGCAGTCGTGCTCGCGGAGCGCCCGCTGGGCAAGGCCCGCGAGCGCGGCGTTGGACCGCAGGGCCTCCTTGCCGCCCCGCAGGATGCACGCGTTGCCCGCCTTGAAGCACAGCGCGAACGCATCCACCGTGACGCCGGGGCGGGCCTCGTAGATCATCGCGACGACCCCCAGCGGCGCCCGCACCTTGCGCACATCCAGGTGCGAGGGCGTCGCCCTTGGCCCGGTCTGGCGCGTCACCACGCCCACCGGGTCGGGCAGCGCCGCCACCTGCCGCACGCCCTCGGCGAGCTGCGCGATCGAGGCCGGCGTCAGCTCCAGACGCGCGAGCTTCGGTTTGGGCAGGCCGGCGGATCGCGCCGCCCCGAGGTCCGCCGCGTTCGCGGCCAGGATCTCCGACGATCGCGAGGCCATCAGGTCGGCGAGGGTACGCAGCACGGCGTTCTTCACCTTGGTCGAGAGCGTGGCGACCGTGCGGGACGCTCGGCGCGATTGCTCGGCGAGGGTGCGAACATCGATGGCGGGGGGCGTGGTCAGGGAGGTGGGCACGGGAGTGGTGGAGGGGATGATGGGTGCTCGTTCAAGCGCCGGAACGGCTCGGCGAGATGGAATCCAACACGGCCAGGTCGTCGCGGTGCACGGCCTCGTCGCAATACCGATACCCGAGGAGTTTCTCGATCTCCGCGGCCTTGCGGCCCTTGATGTGCAGCAGATCCTTCGAGGAGTAGCTCGCCAGGCCGCGGGCGAACACCTCGCCGTCGGGGCCGGCAAGGTCTACCAGTGCGCCCGCATCGAAGTTGCCCCGCACGCCCGAAAGCCCCGACGGCAGCAGCGAGGCCCCGCGAGTGGAGATCGCCTTTCGCGCCCCTTCATCCACGGTCAGCAGCCCCTTCGGCCTCGCCGAGAACCCGATCCAGCGCTTGCGTGCCGCCCGCGCCGTCGGAGCCGCGGCGGAGGGAAATCGCGTGCCGATCCGCTCCCCCACGACGATCCGGCGGAGCACATCCGGCTCGGAGCCCGAGGCGATCACCACGTCGATCCCCAGCGCGGCGGCGTTGCACGCCGCCCGAATCTTCGTCTCCATGCCGCCGGTCCCGACGGCCGACCGCTCGGACCTCACCAGTCGCAGCCCGTCGGCCAGTGAGCGAATCTCCGGAACGACCTGCGTGGATCCGTTGGATGCGGAGGCCCCCGCCGCCCACACACCCCCGACCGACGACAGGATCACCAGCAGGTCGGCGTCGATCAGCGACGCCACGAGCGACGACAGATGGTCGTTGTCTCCCAGCTTGATCTCCGCGTAGGACACCGAGTCGTTCTCGTTGACGATCGGCACCACGCCCGTCTCCAGCAGGGCCTCGAGCGTCCGGCGAGCGTTCAGGAACCGCGTGCGGTGGTCGATGTCGTCGGCCGTGAGCAGCACCTGCGCCACGGGCCGCTCCCCGAACGCCTGGGCCCACGCCGACATCAGCCGCGGTTGCCCGATGGCAGCCGCGGCCTGCTTGGAAACAATGTCCTTCGGCGGCTTGGGATGGCCCATGGAGCGAAACCCGCTCGCGACCGCGCCGGATGAGACGATGGTCAACCGTCGATGCGGATCCTCCGCCAGCACCGCCTGCGCATCGGCGGCCAGCCGCCGCACGGCGCCCGCATCGAGCGAGCCCCCGGGGGCGATCACCGCGCTGCCGATCTTGACGACGATGCGTCGGGGCGCAGGGCTGCGCCGTGAAGATGCCGCGGTGTTGTCCCGCTTCGGGGCCACGAAGGAGACAGGGTACCGCGAGCACCAATCCCATGCGTTAGCAGGAGCAAACGTCCGCCACCCGACCGGGCAAAGCACGCTCCCGCTCCCCCTACAATCGCCCGATGCACCAGACCTCCACAAAGCCGCAGCTCACGATCGGCTCCGGCGTCTCGGGCCACCTCGACGCCTCCATGGCCGCCGAGTACGCCGTCGGCCGTTGCGCCGAGGGCCTCGCCGCCGGAAGTTCGGCACAGCCCAGGGCCAACATGGCCGTCGTGTTCTTCTCGATGCACCACGCCGACTCGGCCGCGGCCATCGCCGAGGTCATCCGCAAGCGCATCGATCCCGAGGTGCTCATCGGGTGCTCCGCCGAGGCCGTCATCGGCGGCGAGATCGAGATGGAGAACTCACCGGGCGTGGCCATCCTCGCGGCCTCCATGCCCGGCGTGAAGGTGCACGCGTACAGCACCGACGAGTTGCCGCTCCCGAAGGAGGGGGCCAACGCCGTCCCGGGCGTGGCCCCCGTGATCGATCCCGAGCCGCTCGGCCGCGCCGCGGGGCTCGCCGTGGATCATCGCGCGACGATCCTGCTCGCCGACCCTTTCAGCGTTCCGCTCAACGCCCTGCTCCCGCTCATGGCCAGCGCCCGCAACGAGGCCACGGGCCACCGCCCGGACCCGAACTACGCAGGATCGCTCCTCCGCCGCTCGAGCCCGATCATCGGGGGCCTCGCGTCGGGCTCCAACAAGCCCGGCGGCAACGTGCTCCTGCTCAACGACCGCCTGCAGCGCAGCGGCGGCGTCGGCATCAGCCTCTCGGGCAAGATCCGCGTGGACAGCCTTGTCAGCCAGGGGTGCCGCCCCATCGGGCCGACGCTCATCGTCACCGGGTGCAAGGGCCAGATGATCACGCACCTCGGCGGGCGGCCCGCCCTGGACGCCCTCGAGGAGGTCCTCGACAGCCTCGGCCCGGCGATGCGTGAACGCCTCCGGCGCGGCCTGTTCATCGGCCGGGCCATCAACGAGTACAAGGACCGCTTCGGTCGCGACGATTTCCTCATCCGTCATGTCATCGGCGTGGACAAGGAGCACAAGTCCATCGCCGTCGCCGACCTGCTCCGCGTCGGCCAGACCGTCCAGTTCCACGTGCGCGACGCCCAGACCGCCGGCGAGGACCTGGCTCTCCTCCTGGACATGCAGAAGCTCTACGAGCCGCCCGCGGGCGTGCTGCTGTTCACCTGCAACGGGCGCGGCACGCGGCTGTTCGATCGCCCGCACCACGACGCCGCCGCCTTCGCCCGGGCCTTCGCACCGCCCGTGGCGGCCGAGCAGCAGGCCAAGGGGGGCACGGCGATCGGGCCGGGCGCCGGCGTGCCGCTGGCCGGGTTCTTCTGCGCGGGCGAGATCGGGCCCGTCGGCGACCAGGTCTTCGTGCACGGCCAGACGGCCTGTGCCGCGATCTTTCGTCCGTTGAACTGAGAGGTTGGATCGGTTATCTCGGCGCTCGCCAGGATTTCCACATCCGAGGCGGCGGCATCGGCGGAAGCGCCGCGGGCTTCGGCGGCGGCAACGGGCCGGCACGCCTGCCCCTCCAGAGCGAGAGCAGCACGATGCCCCCGGCCAGCCCATACCCCGCGAACGGAATCGTGAGCAGGGGCCCCAGCAGGAGCACCTGGTCCGGCGTCGCGCTCAGGTTCGGCCCCGATGCGGCGTACAGCACGGCGGCCGCGAGCGAGGCGCTCAGGGCGACGATGCAGCACCACATCATGACCATCGCGGCCGTGCGGGTGATCCACTTCAGCAGCACGCGCAGCAGCCCGGCGCACGCCACGAACGCCAGCGCGTTGAGCGCGACCCCGAAGACGTTCCACGGCGTGGGGATGTGCGCCAGCACGCTGATCGCCCCCGAGACGATGAGCCCGATGAGCGTCGGCGTGAGCCACAGCCCGACCGAGGCCCGCGACCGCGCCGCATCCACCCCCGGAGCGGTGAACCGGCGTTCCCGTGCGGCGCACTCCGGGCAGGCGGCCGAGCGCGACAGCCCCGTCAGCTCATACCCGCACCGGGCGCACACCGGCACCGTCCGCAGGACGCTGATCCGCTCGCTCCACATGAGCGCCGAGCAGGTCAGCAGCAACACCGCGCCGAAGGTCCAGATTGCCAGAAACGCGAAAACCATCGGGGAATCTATCGACGCCGGCGACCCCCCGGTTCGCAGGATTCGGTATCTTCCAGAGGCTCAAACCCACACGCGCAGGATGAGCCTCTGGAAATCGTCGAAGATCAGACCGCCGGCAGGATCCGCCCCCGGCACTCTCCGAACCCGATGCGCCGGAAGCCGTTGCGCTCCGCGTACGCCTTGATGATCACCTCATCCCCATCGGCCAGGAACGTCCGCGTCTCCCCTGTCGGAAGCGAGATCGGTACCCGGGGCCTGGGCTTGCCGTCCGGGCCGTTGCCATCCCAGGTCAACTCCAGCAGGCACCCTCGCGACGGCTTCTCCGGGCCCGAGATCGTTCCCGACCCCATCAGGTCTCCGGGGATCACGTTGCACCCGTTCGAGGTGTGGTGCACGAGCATCTGCGCCAGCGTCCAGTACATGTGCCGGAACGAGCCGCGGCTGAGCATCACGGGCGACACCGACTTCTCAAGCATCTGCGCCGACTGCAACCACACCTCGCAGGTGATGTCCAGGCCCCAGTTCTCCTCCGATCGCAGATACGGCAGGGGCTGCGGGTCGTCCGAGGCACGCTCTGGCCCCGGGATGCGGAAAGGCTCGAGCGCCTCCATCGTGACGATGTACGGCGAGATGGTCGTCGCGAAGTTCTTCGCCAGGAACGGCCCCAGCGGCTGGTACTCCCACTTCTGCATGTCCCGCGCCGACCAGTCGTTGAGGATCAGCATCCCGAACATGTGCGGCGAGACCTCCGCCATCGGGACGGGCGTTCCGAGCCTGCTCCGCGCCCCGACCACGAGCGCAAGTTCCAGC
>DASZWV010000017.1:0-5932 GCA_035546115.1 Phycisphaerales bacterium | reverse complement strand
GGAAGAGCACGAGCAGGAACGGGCCGACGTGGGAGAGGAAGGGATCGAGCGAGGGCATGTCACCACCCCGTGCACATCTGGATCGTGAACTCCATCAACCGCACGGCGATCCAGGGGATCAGGATGATGACGACGAGGATCATGGCGACGATCTTGGGGACGAACGTGAGCGTCTGCTCGTTGATGCTCGTGATCGCCTGGAAGATGCTGATGACCAGGCCGACGACGACGCCCGCGGCGAGGATCGGCGCGGCGATCTTGAGCGCGATGAGGAGCGTTTCGCGGACGAGCTCGATGGTCTGCTGGTCGTAGTTCATGGGAGGGATCGGGCCGCGGACGGGGTGGGCGCGGGCCGGGGGTGCGCGGCCGGAATCAGCCGAATCCGAGGTGCGTGAGGAGGGGCGCCGCGGCGGCGTGGGCCGCGGGGGCGATCGGGTGGGTGACGAACGACTGCATGAGGCTGCCGACGACGAGGGTCCAGCCGTCGACGAGGACGAAGAGGAGGAGCTTGAACGGGAGCGAGATGAGCACGGGCGGAAGCATCATCATGCCCATGGAGATGAGCAGGCTGGAGATGACGATGTCGATGACGAGAAAGGGGAGGTAGACCTTGAAGCCGAGGAGGAAGCCGGTCTTGAGCTCGCTGAGCATGAAGGCGGGGATGAGGGAGACCATGTCGACGTCGTCCTCGCTGAGCTTGTCGGGCTCGCTGGTGTCGATGCCGCGGTAGTTGAGGACCATGTAGACGCTGGAGGTGTTGCCGGTCGCGTTGATCTGATCGAACATGAAGTCGCGGAGGGGCTGCCTGGCCTTGTTCCAGAGCGTGTCGTAGTCGGTAATCTGGCCGGCGCGGTAGGGGACGATGGCCTCCTTGTTGATGCGGTCCATGGTCGGGGCCATGACCAGGAGCGTCATGAACAGCGAGAGACCGACGATGACCTGCGGGGGCGGGAGCGTCTGGGTGCCGAGGGCCTGGCGTACGAGGCCGAGGACGATCATGATGCGCACGAAGCACGTGCACATGAGCATGATGGAGGGGACGAGGGAGATGACCGTCATGACCACCAGGATGTTGATGGACGATGACAGGCCGGACTTGGGGGCGCTGGAGCGGTTGCCCTCGATGGTGTCGCCGACACCGGCGAGGAAGGCGAGCGGGTTGTCGGGGGTGGCCTGGGAAGGGTTGTCGGCCGAGAGGTCGAGGCCGCCGGGGGGGAGTTGGCTGGGCGTGAGGGGCTTGGAGGACTGCGCGTGGGCGGGGATGGCGAGGAGGAGGAGGGCGAGGAGGAAGACGAGCGCGCTGCGCGCGTGGAGGGCGGCGTTCATCGGTGGGCCTCCCCGTGCAGGGCGTGGAGGCGCTGGCGGATGGCGTTGAAGGAATCGGTCGAGGGAGTCGGGAGGTCCGTGGGATGCGGGAACTTGTGGATGACGGCGGGGGCGGGGGCGGGGGTGTGTTGCGGGGGCTGGTAGATGCCCGCGGCGGCGGGCGCGGCAATGGCCTGATCGTCGAGCATCTCGGCGCGGTCGCCGGCGACGGTCTGGTGGATGCGGCGGCCCTTGATCTCGATCTCGGTGTGGTCCGGGAGGTGCTGGTCGTGGGTGCGATCGAACTTGCGGAGGAGGGAGGTGAACCGGGCGGAGTGGGCATCGCCCGCGTGCTCGCCGGCCTTGACGAGGATGGAGGCGACTTCCTCGGGGTCGGTGATCTCGCTGAGGGTGGTCAGGGTTCCGACGCCGCCGCGGATGCGGGGCGTGGTCTGGGAGAGGAGGAGGATGCGGCTGTCGAGTTTGAGGAGGATGAGCGTCTGGCCGCGGAACAGCGGGTAGCGGCCGAGGACCTCGAGCAGGCCTTCGGGGGCCTTGCCGCCGGGGCCGAACTGGCTCGCGAGGCCGCCGGAACGCGCGGCGAGTTTCCTGGAGAACGCGGCGAGGACGACGATCAGGAGCAGGACGATCGCGAGGCTGCCGCCGGTGCGGACGATGGGGTTGCCCCACACCGCGGAGGCGGCGGACTGGTCGGCGGCGGCCTTGCTGAGGAGGGGTCTGGCCTCGGGCTTCGGGCCGAGGGGGCGCGGCTTGACGGCGTTGGCCGGCGCAGCGGCGCTGGGCTGCGGCGCCGGCCGGGCGGCATCGGAGGCCCGGGGAGCATCGGCGGGCGCGGATTCAATGGCATCCGCTTCGATCGCGAGCGCGGAGTTGGGCGCCGGGGGCTCGGCGAGCGCGGTTGCGGCGAGGGCCAGCGCGGCGGCGGCGAGGACGAAACGCAGGTTGTGTGTGGTGCGGCCCCTCACGCTCGCCATCCTGGCTTGGGTCATGGGGCTCCGCCCCGGGAAGACTGCCTACACGCGGCGGCCGCCGCTTCGCACGCTCGGGCCCGGGCCGCCCTCGCTCACGGAGGCGACGATCTCGTTGATGCGGACGCAGAAGTTGTCGTTGAGGACGAGGACCTCGCCGCGGGCGACGTGGCGCTCGTTGACGTAGACATCCACCGGATCGCCGGCGAGCTTGTCGAGCTCGACGACGGAGCCCTCGCCGAGGCGGAGGACATCCTCGACGAGCATGCGGGTGCGGCCGAGCTCGATCTTGACGTTGAGGTTGACGTCGGAGAGGAGATCGATGCCCTCGGGCTTGGGGGCCAGCGGCGCGGCGCTGAAGGCGGGGAGGCCGAAGGACTGGGGCGCGGCGGGATCGGCGCCGGTCGCGGCGTTGCCGAGGGGCGCTTCGGCGGGGGCACCGCTGGGGAGATCGTTGATGGAGCGGGCCGCGGCGATGGCATCGTGGGCGGCGCGGAGCGCGGAGGCCGCGGCCTCATCGCCGCCGGAAGCGGCGACGCCGGGCGTGGTGTCCTGCCTGAGCTCGGAGACGGCCTCCTGCGCGGCGCGGAGCGCGGCGGCGGCGGGGTCGAGGCCCGGATCGGGCTTGGAGGTGGGATCGGGATCACTCATCGGCGCTCCACGCTCGGGAGTTAGGGGGTTCCATGGCGGGGCATCCTGCCCGGCGCGGCCGCTGCCGCGGAGCGGGTGATCGTCATGCGGAGGGCTCGCGCAGCAGTTTTGGCGCGGTGGATGAGCAGCAATCGCGCCGGCTGCGCAAAACCTGCGGGGCGGAGAGCGGACTTCAGCGGGGGGCCACGGGCTTGTCAGTCTCCGCTAGGCATCGCGAGCGGCACGTCGAGCCCATCCGCGACGGCCCGGAGCAGTTCCGCCTCTTCGGCCGTGACTTTCCCATCCTGCCCGATGATCTCGGCGCAGGCCCGCACCACCTGCACGCGCAGCCGGGGCGCGGCCGTCGCCAGCACCGCCAGGGCTGTCAGCAGGCGCACGGGGGTGATCTCGCGCCGCTCCAACAGCCGCCCGCCCCCGACACCGAGCCGATTGCACTCGCCGGTCACGGCGGACCGGGCCGGGGCTCCCTCGAGTGCCGCCACCATCGCCGTCGCCGAGAGGAGCGTGGAGAGTTCCTCGCCCAGGCGCGTCAGGGCGTAGTACTGCACGGTGGGCGGCTTGGCGGCGCCGAAGCGACGATCCAAGTGCACGGCGAGCATTCGCTGCACGCAGATGTGGAACAGGTTCGTGTGGCGGCCGGCCGCCACCACCCGGTCGATCGCCAGCCGGAAGGCGGCGTACTGATCCGGCGAGAGCGACGCCAGGGCCCCCAAGGCCACCCCGAGCAGCGGCATGCGCGCGCCCGGCGCGAGGCCTCGCAGCACATCGTCCATTGCCGCGGCCGCTTGTGCCGTGCCCGCATCCAGGTTCTGGGCGATCAGGTCGAGCTGCTGCTGGCGCGTGGTTCCCGCTCCGGCCCTGGAATCGAGCAGCATCGCCAGGACCAGGGCTCGCGCATCGTGGGTGTTGCGCGCGGAGGCCAGCAGGCTTGGCGGGAGGCTGCCCAGCAGTTCCCGCGCCGATTCCACTCGCGCGAACACTTCTTCCGGGGTGAGCGAGCCGGTGTGCACCGTCGCCGCGGCGATCGAGACGCTCGGCGCCGGCGCTGCGGGGCGGAGGGTCGCGGAGGGCGTCGCGTCCCACGCGTTGCCCGGTCTGCCGCCGGCCAGCCCCATCGCCCGATCATCCCCGAGGCCGACGGGCACGCCCGGGCCGCTTTCCGCGGGCGCGAGCCAGGTGCCGTCCCAGGAAGGGTCGAGCAGACGGATCCGCTTCTCGAGGGGCGGGTGCGAGTCCATCGCGCCGGCCAACCAGCCCTGCACGCCCTGCACGAAGTAGAGGTGGCTGTACTCCTCGGCCTGCGACGAGCCGAGATACCCGCGCTGCTCCATGCCGCCCACGACCCGCAACGCGCCCGCGAGCGATCCGGGGTTGCGGGTGAACTGAGCCGAGGAAGCATCGGCCATGTACTCGCACTCGCGGCCGATCGCCGCCTTGACGATGCGCGCGACGAACGCCCCCGTGGCGCCGAGGATGACGAACGCCAGGCCGAAGAGGAAGAAGAAGATCGCGGCCTTGCCCGAGTCCCTTCCGCCGGCGCGCCCCGCGCCGCGGGCGATCTGGAAGAACACCTTGCCCAGGAGCATCACCGCGAGGATGCCGTAGAGGAGGCCGATGAGCCGGATGTTCAGGCGCATGTCGCCGTTGAGGATGTGGCTGAACTCGTGGGCGATGACCCCCTGCAACTGCTCGCGCGTGAGGGAGCGGGCCGCGCCCCGCGTCACCGTCACCACGGCGTCGCTCGGCGAGTAGCCGGCGGCGAACGCGTTCACGCCGTCCTCATCGTCGAGCATGTACACCGGAGGCACGGAGACGCCGGAGGCGATCGCCATCTCTTCGACCACGTTGAGCAGTCGCTGGTCGTAGAAGTCGTGCGCACCGCTGACCACGAGCCTTCCGCCGAGCGACTCGGCCACCACCCTTCCCCCGCCCATCTTCAGCACGCTTGTCCTCCACAGGCTGGCGCCGAAGACGAGCGCGAGTCTTCCGCCGCCGGCGAGCAGCCAGAGAAACCGCCCCTCCGGCGAGCCGAAGGTTTCCGACGGGTTTGAGAAGAGCTGATGGGCGACCAGGCCCCACCTGTCGGGCCGGTGAGTCATGGAGCCGCGGTGGTCGCCCTCCATGAAGCTCGCGATCGAGACGGCCAGGGCCATCATGACGGGCGCGACGACCGCCACGAAGACGCACACGCCGAGGATGTACAGGGCCACCAGCAGCCCCGTGCGGTGCTTCGCCTTGGCCTGCTGCTCGAAGAAATCCAGCACGGGGCGCTCTCCCGGAGTGGCCCCGGCCTCAGAACTTCACCTTGGGGGCTTCGGAGATCGCGGCGCGATCGCCGAGCTCGAGCGTCGCGGCGTCCTGCGCGTAGCCGAAGAGCGGCGCGAGCACCACGGGCGGGAACGAGCGGCGATACCCGTTGAAGCGCATCACCGCATCGTTGTACGCCTGCCTGGCGAAGGAGATCTTGTTCTCGGTGCTGGTCAGCTCCTCGGTGAGCTGCATCATGTTCTGGTTGGCCTTCAGGTCCGGGTAGGCCTCGGCCACGGCGAACAGGCGCCCGAGCGCGCCCGCGAGCGCGCCCTCGTTGCCCGAGAGCGTCGAGAGCGCCGCGGCGTCGCCGGGCTTGGCCGCGGCGGCCTTCAGGCCGGCGGCGGCCTGGTTGCGTGCCGCGATCACCGCCTCGAGCGTGCCGCGCTCGTGGGCCATGTAGCCCTTGGCGACCTCGACGAGATTGGGGATCAGGTCGTAGCGCCTGCGGAGCTGCACATCGATCTGTGCGAAGGCGTTCTTGTAGCCGACGCCGAGCCCGACGAGCCGGTTGTAGATGGAGATCATGAGCACGGCGAGGATGAGCACCAGGCCGGCGAGGACGATGAGGGCGATGACGGTGGGACCCATGGAATGCCTCCGGTGGCGGCGTGATCACGGTCGTGCGACCGCTCCGGCGGGGCACTGCGGGGGACATGATACAAGAATATCAAATGAAG
>DASZWV010000016.1:0-4816 GCA_035546115.1 Phycisphaerales bacterium | reverse complement strand
GCCCCGATCACCTCGTCGATCTCCACCCGCAGCCGGGTCTCCCCGGCCCAGTGGCGGGTGATCCACCGCTCGCTCGTGATGGTCATCGCCGCCAACCTCGGCTTGGTTCTGATCCTGATCGTCGCGGTGACCGAGCCCTGGACCTTCGACTTCTCACTGATTCTCCCGGATCTGCTCATCGCACTGGTCATCGCCGGGATGGTCGTGCTGCGAACCGTCGGATACTCGCGCTTCGCCGCCACGTTCAAGACGCTCGACCACGAGACTCTCGAATGGAACACCGCGAGGATCATCCAGGGGACGTCGTGGGTCCGCGCAACCCTCGGCTGCCTCACGCTGTGCAACGTGCTCCTGTACGCCCGGTTCGGCGGCCAATGGCCCAGCGACTCCGTCGTGCCGTTCCTCATCCTGGCCTTCCTCGCGTACTGCACCACCGCGGCCCTCCAGTTCCCCGCCGTGACCTACTCGCTCATCACACTCGGCCACCGCTCGCCCCGCCCAATCCTCGCCAACTCGGTCGGCAATCACATTCTCGCGTGCGTGCTCGGCATCGTGCCCGGAAGCCTCTTCTTCGGCCTTGGCCTGATCGTGACCTGGCTCTCCTACCACCTCCTCCTCGCCCGCTTCGCCATCGCCGCCCGTCAGTTCGCATCGAGCGAGTCCGGGCCCGCTTGAGCCCCAGAAACCCCCGCCGTGCCGCACCGAGATCTCGGTACACTCGCCGCCATGGCCGAGTACGACCTCTCCCCCATCCCGCCCCCCATCGACGAACCCCCGATGGTGCTCGGCGATGTGCCATGCTCAGGGTGCGGCTACAACCTCCGCGGCCTTCCAACCGCCGGCATCTGCCCGGAGTGCGGCCGCGCCGTCGAGTTCACCCTGCGCGGCAATCTGCTCCGGTTCGCATCTTCCGAGTATCTCCGCCAGATCGACCTCGGCCTCGTGGTGATTCTCACCGCCATTGTCGCGTACTTCGTCGTCGTGCTGGCCGGGCTCGGGATCGCGCTCTTCGGCGCCAGGTACAAAAAGGACTTCACCCTGGTCGCGCAAGGACTCTCCCTCGTCTGCAGCGGCATGTTCATCTTCGGCTATTGGAAATACACGACCCCCGATCCCGGGTACACAGGCATCGAGAAAGTCGCCTCCGCCCGCACCATCGCCCGCACCACCGCCTGCATCAACGCCGCGTGCGACGGCGGCAGCTTCATCCTCACCCTGCTCGGCGCGGCCACCCTTCAATCCATCCAGCCCTCCGGAAACGCCGGCACGATCCTGCTCGTCGTCGGATACTTCGGCGTCGTTTTCCTTCGCATCGCATCCTGGGCCACCCAGTTCTTCGCGATCGTGTTCTACACGCGCTGGCTCGCCGAACGCCTGCCCGACTACGACCTGATCACCCGCACCCGGACCTACCTCTGGCTCCTCCCCCTCCTCTACACCGTCGGCGCGATCGTCTTCTGCATCGGCCCCCTCATCGCCCTCATCCTCTACGCCACCATGCTCCAAACCCTCCGCACACGCACCAAGGACATCCTCGACTGGCAGCTCCGCGGCGGCCAGACGCTCGCCTAGCCCATGCGGTATCCTTTTGCGCCGCCACAACGGAGCATTCCCATGTCACGTGCCTCTCTTCTCCACCACGCCCGCACCGTCGCCCTCGCCATCCTCGCCTCGGCGGCTCTCGGCATGGCCGCCTGCCACCACGACCAGGCGGCCGAGCCAACCTCCCCCTCCGCCGAGACCCGCCCCGTCCCGGAAGACAAGGCCCCCAAGCGCCCGGCGCCCCTCACCCCGCCGCCGCCCCCGATTCCCGGCCACACCTCGCGATGACGGCCGAGCAAGCGCAAGGGCGTCACCCCGGCGCCGGCGCATCCGCAAGCACGCCGTTTCCCAGCGGCCCATCACCGTCGAACAGCCGCCGCCGCGTCGCGGCCCGGATCGCCCGTCCGGCGGCCCGCATCGCCGCCTTTATCGGCCTTGCCGCCCCTGCGACGGCCCTCGGCTCGCCGACGGGTTGCTCGACGGCCGACAGTCGCTGGCCGGATCCGGATGCAAACCCCGCGCCAAGCCGCGCCGCCGGCGGCGTCGTGCCGCCCGATCAACTTCAGCCCTTCGGCGGCGCGGTCGGGGGTTGGCTCGGCCTCTCGCCTTCGCACTTCCGAGGATGAACTCGCCGTCGCCATCAGCGATCGGAAGCCACAGCCGCGCCACATCTGGACCGCGCCGGATGAGTGATCCTCAACCCGCCCGCACACTCCGCCGATACCTCTCCGACGCATTTGTCCTCTTGATTCTCGCGCAGACGTGATACACTCATCTGACCTCTGCTCGAAGGACGGGCGCATCAGCAGTCGCCCACACGCCACGGATCGGCGGACGCACCAGGTTCTTGGTTCTTGAAGGCACGAGAGTCCGCCCGCGAGTGCACACGCTCGCCCGCCTCAGCATCCGCCCGGGGGTTCCCAAACAAAATGGCCAGCATCACCGTCTCGAAGAACGCTTTCCTCCACGGCCGTTGGACCGCGGAAGACGCCTCACGCCTCTACGGCCTCCCCGACTGGGGCAAGGGCTACTTCGGCATCACCGACGCCGGGACCATCGCCGTCATGCCCGACAAGAAGCCCGCCCGCCAGATCGACCTCATGGACCTGGTCGAGGGGCTCGGCGAGCGCGGCATCCACGCCCCCGTGCTCATCCGCTTCTCCGGCATCCTCGAGCACCGCCTGCGCGAGATCCGCGGCGCCTTCGACAAGGCCATCAACGACCACCAGTACCAGAACGCCTACGCCTGCGTCTACCCCATCAAGGTCAACCAGCAGCGCCACGTCTGCGAGGAGATCGCCGCCGTCGGCAAGGAGCTGAAGTTCGGCCTCGAGGCCGGCTCCAAGCCCGAGCTGCTCGCCGTCCTCGCCCTCTCCCAGGGCCAGGACGACATGCCCATCGTCTGCAACGGCTTCAAGGACGACGAGTTCATCGAGACCGTCATCCTCGCCACCAAGCTCGGCCGCACCATCATCCCCGTCGTCGAGAAGTTCACCGAGCTCGAGCTCATCGTCAAGTACGCCCAGCGCTACAACGTCCGCCCCAAGATCGGCATCCGCGTCAAGCTCTCCAGCCGCGGCGCCGGCCGCTGGGAGGCCTCCGCCGGGGCTCGCTCCAAGTTCGGCCTCTTCGTCACCGAGGTCCTCGACGCCCTGGAGTATCTCAAGGCCCGCGGCATGGCCGACTGCCTGAACATGCTCCACTGCCACGTGGGCTCCCAGCTCTTCGACATCAAGCAGCTCAAGACCGCCGTCAACGAGCTCACCCACATCTACGCCGAGCTCGTCCGCCTGGGCGCCGGCATGACCACCATCGACGTCGGCGGCGGCATGGGCGTGGACTACGACGGCTCGCAGTCCGCCTGGCACTCGTCCATCAACTACACCGTCGACGAGTACGCCTCGGACATCGTCTACCGCATCAAGACCGTCTGCGACGACGCCGGCATCCCCCACCCCAAGATCATCTCCGAGTCCGGGCGGGCCATGGTCGCGTACAACAGCGTCCTGGTCATGAACGTCCTGGGCAAGAGCCAGTTCCAGGCCGACCCCGAGATGGCCCGCATCAACGCCGACATGAAGAACGAGAAGGAGCCCCCGCAGCCCCTGCTCGACCTCATCGACGCCTGGGAGCGCCTGAGCGACCGCAACGCCCTCGAGGTCTACCACGACGCCATGCAGGCCCGCGACGAGGCCATGAGCCTCTTCTCCCTCGGCTACATGTCCCTCCCCATGCGGGCCGCCAGCGAGCGGCTCTTCTGGTCCATCGGCCGCAAGGTTCTCGACATCCAGATGAAGAAGGCCGCCGGCGGCGAGATCGCCGAGGAGCTCGAGAACCTCCCCGAGATCCTCTCCGACATCTACTTCTGCAACTTCTCCCTGTTCCAGTCCATGCCCGACTCCTGGGCCATCGACCAGCTCTTCCCCATCATGCCCATCCACCGCCTCGGCGAAGAGCCGACGCGAAGGGCCATCCTCGCCGACATCACCTGCGACTCCGACGGCAAGATCGACAACTTCGTCGACAAGCGCATCGAGAAGAAGACCCTCGAGCTCCACGAGCTCCGCCCCTCCCAGCCCACGCTCCACAGCAACGGCAACGGCAATGGACACAACGGGGGTGGCCCCGGCAGCTTGTCCGCCGGCGGTGCCGCAACCTCTTCAAACGGCCATCAGGGCACGCCCAACAGCGCGACCAACGGCGTCGCGGGCACCATCTCCCCCGCTCCCACCTCCACCTACGAGCCCTACTACATCGGCGTGTTCCTCCTGGGCGCCTACCAGGAGATCCTCGGCGACCTGCACAACCTCCTCGGCGACACCCACGCCGTGCACGTCTCGTACAACCCCGAGGGCGGCGCCATGGACTCGCCCGAGGGCGGCAACTGGTCCATCGACGAGGTCGTCGAGGGCGACACCGTCAAGGAAGTCCTCCAGTACGTCCAGTTCGACACCGAGGACATGTGCGAGAACGTCCGCAAGGACGTCGAACGCGCCATCAAGCTCAACCGCCTCACCGTCGCCGAGGGCAAGAGCCTGCTCATGTTCTACGAGCAGGGCCTCGACGGGTACACGTACCTCGAAGAGTGAGCAATCCACGTGGAGAGCTCCCCCTTCCCCGGAACACTCCACACTTCGGCACTTGGCGAACTACGCCTTGTGTTCGGCACGCACTACGAACCCCTGACGTTGCCGCACATCACCAGCGGCCGTGTCCGCACCGATCCTCAGGGCATAAGCCTCACGATCTGGTCACCCGAAATCGGCGTTGGCGA
>DASZWV010000015.1:0-2728 GCA_035546115.1 Phycisphaerales bacterium | reverse complement strand
CATGATGTTGCCCGCGCAGGCTCCGGCGACGGCCATGCGGACGAGCATGGCGCGGTCGGCGCGGCGTCGCGATTCCCGCGCGGCCGGGCTGCGGGCGGGGTGGGCCGGATAGCCGAGCGAATCCAGCGTGCGGCCGATGCGGCCGAGTTCCACCTGCGCCGGATCGAAGACCACCGTGAGCGTCGCCCGGCGCATGTCGAGGCGAGCCTCGGCCACGCCGGGAACCACGCGCGGCAGTTTTTCCAGCAGCCAGACGCACGCGGCGCAGTGCACCCCCTCGAGCAGGAGTTCGGTCTTGAGCAGGCCCGTGTCGCCCGCCCGCTGGCAGTAGAGTGATCGGAACGTCGGATCATCGAACTCCGCGTAGCCGCGCTTGGTGGAACGGGCAGGGGAGGGCTCGGAGCCGAAACGGCTCACGAGGGCGTAGTAGCTGTCCAGGCCGCACGAGTGGATGACCGCGTACGCCGTCTCGCATCCGTGGCAGCAGAACTGCTCGCCGTTCTCGCGCCGCATGCCGGTCGGCACGGGCAAACCGCAATGAGCGCACGCGACCGATTCGCCGCTGCGTGCGGCGCGGGTTTCGATCGGGGATGGAACGGTGGACGTGCTGATTGAGCGCTCACTTGTGCTTGAGACGACAGAGCGGACAGGCTTCGTCGGCGTGGTCGATCGACGTGATGGCCTCTTCGACGTTCGCTGGCGTGTGGACGCTGGCCATGGCCGGCATCGTCATGCGGCCAAGGAGCGTCCAGCACCCGACCACGACCAGCAGCAGGCTCGTCGTGAGCGGAAGGTGCTTGCGCAGCGGGCCGCTGAGCGACTGCGCGCCAAGGCCGAGCGCGCCCATCATCGGGAGCGTGCCGGCCCAGAACGCGGCCATCGTCACGGCGCCCCAGAGTGGGCTGGCCGTGCCCGCGCTGGTGATCGCAAAGGCGTACAGCCAGCCGCACGGCAGGAGCGTGGTCAAGAGGCCGACGGCTGCGGCTCGGGCGAGTGGCGAGAGAACGAATGCCTTGGCGTGGCCGGCCCGGGCAAGGTGAATCAGAGCGGGTGGAAGTGGGACTCGGGGAATGCGCACACCCAGGTGGCGAGCGACCGCGATGAGGCCGAATCCGACCATCATCGCGCCCGCGGCGATGGCCGCGGCGCGCTGCACGCCGACCATCGACCCGCCGAGATCAAGGGCAGCCCCCAGAGCTCCGGCGAATGCGCCGATGGTGATGTAGGTCGCGAGTCGACCGAGGTTGTACGCCGCGTTGAGCGACCATCGCGAGGGCTGTTTGGCAGCGCCCGCGGGGCCCATGACCGCGAACGCGACGAACGCGCCGCACATGCCGGCGCAGTGCGTCGATCCGAGCAGGCTGGCGGTGAACACGGCGAGGATCAGGGCGAGCATGGAGCCCTCAGTGGGTCGCGGAGGTTGGGCGGAAGTCGGGAATGAGCAGCGTTGTCTCGCGTGTGAAGGTGTCGGCTCCCGAAACGACGGTGAACCGCAGATACCACTGGCCCGGGCGATCGATTCGGATCGGAGCGGTGTATTCCCCCGGGGCGCGCGACGCGGCGAGTTGCAGTTGCTGGCGAGCCCCCGAGCGCACGCTCGCGAACGCGATCGTCTCAATACGGGCTCCCGCGATCGGCGCGCCGTCACGATCGGCCAGCGACGCCGCGAGTTCGATCGACCGTCCGTCGCTCGCCGGACGCAGCGATGGCGTAAGCCGCCAGGCGAGGCGCTGGTTCGTGGCGCGCTGCAGGATCGTGTCGTTGTAGTTCAGGGCCTTCGTGTAGTAGTCGGGCTCGGTGGCGACGGACTTGTCGCTGAAGGCGAAGAACACCGTTACGGCCACGATGCTCGCGTTGAGGCTGATGAGGCCGACGATCATCGCGGGCCACATCCGCCCGGCGCCGGGGCCGATGGCGGTGCGGGCGCGCGAGGTGCGGCGCGGCGCAGAGCCGTTGAGATGCGCGGTGCGTGTGCTCATGGGTGGCCTTCCTTGTGTTCACCGGGTTCGCCATGCTCTTCGGTCGAACGCGGCCCCAGGAGCATGAACGGGCGCTTCGCGGTGTACTTCTCGGGACCGGAGATCGTGACGATCGCCGGGAGGCGCCCGTCGTGGAACGCGTTCGGGGGCGCGATGATCTGGGCCGGCACGGTCATCATCTGTCCGGCCGGGATGCGGACGGTGGGGGAGTCGATGTCGAGCTGCAAGGGGGCTGCGTTCGCGCCGACCTCGGCGGAGATGGTGAAGTCCGCGGCATGGTCGAGGCGATTGACGAGCTTGATCCGAACCGGGTTCATCACGCCCCCGTGCTCGGCCGAGACCGTGAACGGCTGGCCGAGCCCACGGAGGATCGTCACATCGGCGACGCCCGTGTTCAGCAGCACGACGGTGAACAGGGCCACGAGGACGAGCAGAACCGCCGGGTACACGACGACGCGGGGGCGGAGCACCCGGAACCGTTCGCCGCGGGCCGCCGCCTCGGAGGAATACCGGATCAGCCCCCGCGCCCGCCCGATCTTGTCCATGATCGAGTCGCAGGCGTCGATGCACTGGGCGCACCCGACGCACTCCATCTGGAGGCCGTTGCGGATGTCGATGCCGGTCGGGCAGGTGGTGACGCACATCCTGCAGTCGATGCAGTCGCCGAGGGCGGGCGCTCCGGCGCCCGCGAGCACGGGGAGCGGGACCTCGCGTGCGGCGGATCGCTTCGCGCCGCGCGGCTCGCCGCG
>DASZWV010000014.1:0-2219 GCA_035546115.1 Phycisphaerales bacterium | reverse complement strand
TGTTGAAGTATCCGCCGGCGACCAGGTCGCCGTTGGGGAGCGCGGCCAGCGCGCGGACCGAACCCCCATTGAGGCCCGATCCCAGCGGCGACCACTGCGCAGTCGCGGGGTCGTACGTGGCAATCCTCAGGGCCGCCACGTTCCCCGCCATTGTGAAATCTCCGCCGATCACCACGAGCGGGCCCCGCGGGGCCGCACCGTCGGAATCCCACACAGTTGACGCGTTGACCACGTTGTTCGTTCCCGGCACGCTCCCGACCGGGATCCATCGGAGGTCGCACGGTCCCTGAGCCTGAACCGTCGATGCAATCGGCATCAACGCGAGGGCGACCATCGTGCGGTGGCGTTGCAACGACACGATCATCCTCCACGCCCGATCGCCGATCCACGAACGCTTGATCTCAACCCTGCCAGCCATTGCCCGGACCATCGACTGGACCGCTCCGATTCTGTCCCCGATCGCTCGAATCGTGCCAATCATCGCTCCCTTGGTTGACCCGACAACTCCTGCGCGTGCGGCCGATGTGCGGGGCCGGGCGCGGAAAAACGAGAAAGTTCGAGCCATGTCGAGCGTCTCCGTGAAGCCGGGTCCGCGAAGGGTCGGCACCAGACTACCACCGTCGCGGGTTTTCGCCAAGGTCCTTGTAGGGCTTTGTGAAGGCGCTGCATCGTGCAGGGCTTCCTCGCGGGTGCCTCCGGGCCGGCCAGCGACGCGGTCAACGGGTAGTCGGGGTCGGCGGCGTCGGAAGCGGCGCGGGGCTGACCGTCATGGGCGGAGCTCTGAAAATGGCGGCATGAATGGCCCGACAACGTGACAAGGCGACACGGTGGCAACGTGACTTGTCGCCCGGTCACCGTGTCACCCCGACACCACGCCACCCTTGCAGGTGTTCGATTCACGGCGGCCCCGGGCTTGTTCGGCCCGGGGCTGTTCATTTGAACGCCGAGCCGTGCGGCCTTGAACTTTGGACTCTGGCCCTCGGCGCTTGCTCTAGCAACCCGCAAACCACGCGTTCACGAACGCGAACACATCCGCCTGCTGCAGGCCGTTGACCTCGTCGAAATCGGCCCGGGGGTCGGCGGCGAGCCAGGCGTTGACGAAATCGAAGATGTCGGGCACGCCGAGCGAGTTCGAGCAGTTGAAGTCGGCCTTGCAGACGGTGTAGGTGGCCTCGTTGCTGAAGGTGCTGGCGCACCCGGAGGCGTCGGAGACCATGACGCGGATCTGGTACGAGCCGACGCCGTCGCACGGGCGGACGCCGATGGCGACGGAGGCCGAGTCGATCGGCGTGGCGAACGCCATCGCGCCGTTTCCGCACGGGAGCGGGAACGGATCGTTGCCGAGGAAGCGCCAGCTGCCCGGCGAGGTTTCGATCTGCCAGCGGTAGGAGAGGCCCGTCGAACCGCCGGTCGCCGTGACCGAGAACGGAGCCGCGCCCGTGGGGCAGGCGATGGCCGGGGCCGGATGGACGGTGACCGACGGCGCGATGCACTGGGGCACCTGCGCTTCGGCGGTGATGCTCGAGGGCGTGCCGGGTTTCCAGAGGCCGATGGTGACCTCTCCGCCGGGCCCGTTGGGGGGCGAGGTGGTGTCGAAGCGGAAGTTGTACATCGTGCTCCAACGGATCGCGTTGGCGTTCTGGTTCGTGGCGTAGTCGGTGGTGTGCCAGACGTAGGCGGCATTGTCGATCGCGCCGGTCCAGGCGGTGCCGTCGGCGTTGACGCCGTTGATGCCGTCGCCGCCGCGGTAGAGCACGCCGTGGAACTCGGCGTTGCTGACGGAGACGGCGTTGGGCACGGAGAAGGAGCCTGCGCAGCGATCGCTGTTGAGATTGAAGACCGCGTACTCGTAGTGCCAGAGCGCGGGCGAGCCGCCGAGGTTGGTGGCCTTCGAGCAGACGATGAAGCGGCCCTCGCCCGGAACATCGACGATGGACTCGGTGACGGTCGGGTCGATCTCCTTCCAGCGGTTGATGGCGGGCACGCCGCGCTGCGAGGTGCCGAGCTTGGCGAAGTTCCAGTCGGCGGAAGTGCCGGTGACGGACATCTCGACGTTCGTGGCGTTGTTCCAGGCGTTGGAGCCGAGCGGATGGGTCGCATCGCTGAACGCGGAATCCTCTGGAGCGACGAGCTGCTCCTCGGCGAAGAAGCGGGTCGCAGCGCCGGTGCCCCCGGCGGTGGCGCTCACGTCGCTGAGGAGGAACTCGAGCTTGCCGAAG
>DASZWV010000013.1:0-7085 GCA_035546115.1 Phycisphaerales bacterium | reverse complement strand
CGTTACCGCGCCGCCAACAAGCTCGTTGATCTGGTGGACACGCTCACCGAGCAGCACAAGGCGGGACGGCGCACCACCGAGCGGATCGAGGCGCTGGCGACGGTGCGCTCTCTCAAAGACGCCGATGAAGCCCGCGAGCTGCTCATGCGCATCCACCAGTTCATCCGCATGTACCGCCCTCATGAGGCCCGCGAGGACACTATCCTGTTCCCCGCGCTGCACGAGATCGTGAGCAAGAACGAGTACGACGCGATGGGCGAGCAGTTCGAGCGCATCGAGCATGACCAACTCGGCGCGGAGGGCTTTGAGCGAGCCGTCGAGCGCGTGGCGGAGATCGAAAAGAAGCTGGGTATCTACGACCTCAAGCAGTTCACACCCGCCAACTAGGAGCCCCCGATGTCTCTCCGCCGCTGGATGCAGACCAACGCTCCCCCCGCCACGATTCTCATCCGCATCGTGGTCGGTGGCATCTTTCTCTCCGAGGGGATTCAGAAGTTCCTCGACCCCACCACACTCGGCGCTGGCCGCTTCGCCAAGATCGGCATCCCCGCGCCGGAGGTGATGGGGCCGGTGGTGGGCGGCATGGAAGTCGTCGGGGGCGTGCTGCTGCTCATCGGGCTGCTCACCCGGTTCGCGTGCGTGCCGCTGTTGGTCAGCATGGTTGTCGCCATCGTCTCCACCAAAGGCCCGGTCCTCGTCGGCCACGCTTTCGGCGGCTTCTCGCTCCAGAAACTCGACAAGTACGGGCTGCTGAGCTTCCTGCACGAGGCCCGCACGGACCTGCTCATGCTCTTTTGCCTCGCGTTCCTGCTCGCGGCCGGGGCGGGGAAATGGTCCGTGGATGCACGGACGGGGATGCGCACGCCGCATATCTGAGCGCCCATGGGCGAGCAACGCACCGCATTATCCCGAGTTCCCGCCGCCTCCGCCGCCTTCCGCTTCGTGCTGACGATGGGGCTGGTGAACCTCTTCGCGGACATCACCTACGAGGGCGGGGCCGCGCTGAACGGGCCGTTCCTCGGTTCGCTCGGAGCGACCGCCGCGGCCATCAGCATCGTCGCGGGCCTGGGCGAGTGCCTGGGCTACGCCGTGCGATCCCTCTCTGGGACAATCGCCGACAGGACCGGCAAGCACTGGCCGGTGACGTTCGTTGGGTATGCCATCAATCTACTCGCTGTCCCGGCGATGGCGCTGGCCCCCAACTGGCAGGTGGCCGCGGCGCTGGTGCTGGCCGAGCGCATCGGGCGCGGCATCCGCAAGCCCACGGTCGAGGCGATGCTCTCGTACACGACGGGCAAGGTAGGTCGAGGGTGGGTCTATGGCCTGAACACCGCGCTCGATGAAATCGGCGCGACCATCGGGCCGCTGCTCATGGCACTCGTGCTCTTCCTCAAGGGAAGCTATGAACTCGGGTTTGGGTTACTGATCTTCTCGTCAGTTGCGGCGCTGGCCACGCTCGTTGCGGCCCGCATCAAGTTCCCGCTCCCGGCGCATTTGGAAGAGGGCGGACCGAAGACAGCGCACGGGAAGCACTTCAGCCGGGCGTACTGGATCTACATGGGCGCTGGAGCGCTCTTCGCGGCGGGATTGACCAGCTTCGAACTGATCTCCTTCCACCTCTCAGCACGCGGGGGATTCTCGCCCGCGACCGTACCGGTCCTTTTGGCACTGGCGACCGCCGGGGGCGTGGTGGCAAGCCTGGGGTTCGGACGGCTGTACGACCGCTATGGAATCGTCATCATCGCCGGCGCGGCCACTCTCTCCGCGATGTTCTCCCCGCTGGTCTTCCTCGGCGGCTCTTGGGTTGTGGTGGCGGGAATGTTCCTGTGGGGCATCGGATACGCCACCCAGGACACGCTCATCAAAGCGCTGATCGCCGGTGTCCTACCCGAGAAACGCCGCAACACTGCCTTCGGCATCTTCTACCTTGGCTACGGCGGCGGATGGCTTATGGGGAGCATCGTCATGGGCCTGCTGTACGAACACTCCCGCACCGGCCTGATCATCTTCGCCGTTGCGACGCAGCTCGCGTCCGTGCCGCTCTTCCTACTCGGAAACCGATCCGCACGCCGAGGCCAGCGACGGTAATCCGTGCGACGCGAGGCAGTTTGAAACGGTCGAAAACGGCCTGTAGCGCCGCTTACCACACACGGCGGGCAGAATGGTTCAAATCCTGCCAAGAGTGAGCCTCAAAAGTGACCTTTGTCGGGCATCGATTGAACCGCCGTCCTCATGGCGCAAGTGCCGTGTTTCCAACGAGAAAGCCCTTCGATGAGCTCATCGAAGGGCCTTACTCTGAACAAAGTCGGGGTGAAAGGATTTGAACCTTCGACCTTCTCGTCCCGAACGAGACGCGCTACCAAGCTGCGCTACACCCCGGCGGATGACATGTGAAGCAGCAACGGTAGGCCGCGGCGCTGCGTTGGGCCACTATCGGCTGGATACGGGCGGGAATTCACGTGCCCGCCGGGGGCGGGGAGTACTTGGCCGTTTCGGCTGGGAACTTGGGGACCGAGGAGTAGACGTTGTCATCGCGGGTGCCGGCGTTGGCATCGGCGCCGTCGGAGTAGAAATACCCGACATTGCCGTTGCAGAGCCCCTCATCGGCCGAGACCATCTGGTTTTCCGGCCGGTACGAGCGCACGAACTGGATCGGCTGCGGGTTGTTCGCACGCTTGAGCGTAACGGTCTTCGGGTCTCGGTTCTGCACCGCCGGCGTCGAGGCGTTGTCAAAGTAGTTGCCATACCCGCCCGCGTAGCGCGGATGGACGAAGCGGATCGGGTTGCCCCAGGCGTCCTTCAGCAGAGGGACCTTTGCCGCCGAGGTCCAACTCGGATGTTGGTTGCTGTTGATCTGCGAGTTCGCAACGTACTTCGAATCCGCCCGCAGGATCGCGGTGGTGATCGCGGAGTCGCTCCCGGAAGCCAGGATGAACAGGCCGAGGCTCGGCTCGATGGCGCTCGTGTCCATCACGGTCGCATCGATGACCGCCAGCTCGTTGTTCTGATCGTCCCGGTACACCGCCGGAACGTTCGCGCCCTTTTCCTGGACCATCCCGCTGTACGCGGTGTCCAGCGTCTTGATCAGATCGCGCGTCACGTTGTTCTGCGAGTTCTGGCGGATGTGGTGGGCGCCCAGCAGCGCAATAGACATCAGGATCGCGATAATCGTGATCACCACGATCAACTCGATGAGCGTGAAGGCGCGACTCGCCCGGCCCGATCCCGCGGACTGGTGATGGCTGGTCATCCTGCTGCTCCGCTCAAGGCCCACCCCCATCCGATCGACGGCCGTGGATCATCGAACAATACGCACGTCCCCCTTCAACACCCCATTTCATCCCGAACAAGCACCCTCGGGGACTCCCTTCCATACGTCCCAACTCCCCACCGGGATGCCGGAGCCTGAACCGAATCGCATCCCAGCGTCGTACAGTGCATCGCCCGTTTCATGCGGCCTCTTGGCCGTTTCGCCAGTTCGCCCCCCGTCGTACCGTCTCTCCCATGCCCATCCCTGCGCGACGGACATGCGTAATCCCCTCCGCGGCACGCGTTTTCACGTTTTTGGTCGTGATGGGGGCCCTTGTCGCGCTCGGCGGCTGCACGACCTTCGTCGCCGGGAACCCGCCGGAGCCCGACTACCTCGCCTCCGCCCCCCTGCCGGATTCCGACTGGCCCCCACGCAAGACCGACCAGCTCCAGCGGCTCGCGGCCGAGACCCCCAGGCAGATCTTCTCCCTCGTATCCGACGGCAACCACCGGCCGCTGCCGGACACCATCCCGCCCGCGCTCCGCAAGCTGGCCGAGCGGCCCGCGGCCAAGGTCGTCTACACCGGGATCCACGGCCCGGGCATTCTGCGGGTCTTCGACTATGGCCCGGACAGCCACTGGCGGGCCCTGAGCGGCACCATGCGGTTCGTGTCCTACACGCCGCGAACGGACCTGCCGAAGGACCCGCGGCTGACCAGGTACGCCGAGCGGCAGATCAACGCCTGGAAGCGCCGGCTGAAGGATTTGAACTGCGGCCTCAAGCCGGCGGATGCGGAGGTGCTCCGCATGTTGTCCGAGGGCACGGCGATCCGTCTCATCGAGCCGTCGGGCAAGGTGCCCGTGCGCGGAACGATCGTGTACATGTCCGGGCTGGGCAGCCTGCAGTACGAGCAGGGGCTGGTCGATGAGCTGAGCGCCCGTGGGTACTGGCTCATCCGCATCGCGACGCCGCGCGTCTGGTGGTACGAATCCAAGCCGTGGTACATCGGCTCGCGCGAGGATGTGCCGCGGATCGCGGAGCAGCTTGCGGGCGTGTTCGACGACATGGTGGCCGAGAGCGCGTACGCGGCGCAGGCGGCCCTGGAATATCTCGCGGAGCAGCGACCGGAGGTGCCGCAGAGCCCGCTGGCGATCGTGGCGTGCAGCGCGGGCTCGCTGGGGGCGCCGGCCGTGGTGGCGCGGATGCCGAACAAGTTTGATGCGGCCGTGCTTGTCGGCGGCGGGGCCAACCTGCTCGAGATATCCCAGAAGAGCGATCTCACCGACGGCGGCATTCGCCTGGCCTGGCCCGACGATCAGCCCCGGGGGCCGTGGCGGGATGAGTTGTTCGCGGACTACCTGAAGTACGCGAAGCTCGATCCGTACCGCACGGCCCGGTTCCTGAGAAACAAGCCGACGCTGCTGGTTCAGGCGAACCTCGACCTCACCGTTCCCGCGGACAACGGGTGGCTGCTTTGGAAGCAACTCGGCGAGCCCGACCGCTACATGCACGTTGGGGAGCACCGGACGCTCTTCCTGACGCTGCACACGCAGGCCGGGCGCATCGCCGACTGGCTCGACCATGCCCTCGAGACCCGGAGCATGCGTCAGCCGGTCGCGCGCGGCACGGAGCGCCCAACGCCCGCCGCGGTGCAGACCCGCTGAACGGCTCCGATCTTTCCGGTTGCCTCGACGCGTACACTCGGGTCCCACTCAGGAGGCTTGCCATGCTCACGCGTTTCGCGGCGGTTCTCGCGGCCACACTCTCCTCCGCGGCACACGCGGAGATCAAGGTCGAGCGCATCGCGTACACCGATGGGGACACCAAACTCGAAGGGGTGCTGGCGTACGACGATGCGGTCTCCGGCAAGCGCCCCGGCGTGCTGGTGTGCCACGAATGGTGGGGAAACAACGACTATTCCGAGTCACGGGCGAAGCAGCTCGCGGGGCTGGGGTACGTGGCGTTCGCCCTCGACATGTACGGGAAGGGCGACTCCACGAAGGACCCGAAACAGGCCGCGGCGTGGGCGGGCAAGCTCATGAGCGACAACAAGGCGATGCGGCATCGGGCGGCGCTCGGGCTGGAACAACTCGTCGCGAGCCCGCACACCGATCCGAACAACCTCGCCGTCATCGGCTATTGCATGGGCGGCACGGTGGCGCTCGAGCTCGCCCGGAGCGGCGAGCAGAACACGGAAAACCTGAAGGCCGTCGTCGCCTTCCACGCATCGACGATCGCCGCGAAGGACCCCGCGGACAACAAGAACATCAGGGGCGCGGTCCTGATTTGCCACGGCCAGGACGACGGCTTCTGCTCCCCCGAGCAGATCTCGAGTTTCCACTCGCAGATGAAAGCGGCCGGTGTGGACTACGAGTTCATCTCGTACGCCGGGGCGGTGCACGCGTTCACAAATCCCGCCGCGGACAAGGCCGGCGTGCCGGGAATCGCCTACAACGAAAAGGCGGACAAGCGCAGCTGGGCCGCCATGAAGGACCTGTTCCACGAGGTCTTCCATTCCCGGACCGCGAAACACGCGGGAGCACGCGCGCAGCCGAAGTAGCTGCCCGCGCTCCAATAACTCGAATGCCAAACCGCACTTCCCGCATCGTCGACAGGCTCGCGCGCCGGACCTGAGGGATGGCGCGACGCACCCCCGAGATCGGGGCCCCGAAGACCGATGCTGACGCCTCTTCAACGGAGGCATCGGCATGAACTGGAAGATTCTCGCGTGCGGAGCCGCTGTTCTCATCGGGGCCGGCTTTACGGCCGCGGCGCTCGACCGGACGCCGAAGACGGCGTCGGATTTCGTGCTCTACTCGACCAGGGGCAAGTCGTTCCGATTGTCGGACTATCGCGGCAAGGTTGTGATTCTCGACTTCTGGGCCTCGTGGTGCGGTCCGTGCCGCCTGGCGATTCCGGCGCTCGAGCGGATCCACCAGGAGTACAAGGACCGCGGCGTGCAGGTTCTTGGCATCAACGTGAACGATCCGGGCAATCCGGCCCAGACCATGGTGGAACTCGGTGCGACGTATCCCGCGCTCGTCTGCGGCGATGGAGTGGCCCGGAGCTATGGGGTCGATGGCCTTCCGACGGTCGTTGTCGTGGGACCGGACGGAGAGATTCTCTTTCGCGACAAGGGGTTCAGCACGGCCATGGAGCGGCACATCTGCGAGGTGCTGGAGAAGCACCTCATGGTCGCAACGACCCAGCAGGATTGACCCGCGGGCTCGAACGAACAAGGCCCGGGCGAGTTGCCCGGGCCTTGTGCTTGCTGGTGCTTTTGACGCATCACGGGCAGCCCACGAACCACGCGTTGAGGTAGTCGAACACATCCTGCACGTTCAGGCTGCCGTCGCCGTTGATGTCGGCGTGGCAGGCGGGTGTGGTCGGGTTGGAGTTGATCGGGCCCGGGGTGGTCAGGCCGTCGGCGGCGATGAGGAAGCTGAAGTCGTTGCCGGTCTTGGCCCAGCCGTTGCAGCCGATGGGCGCGGGAGCCGACGATACGCAGCCCTGGGCCGCGGCCTCGGCGTCCAGCGTCGTCGCCGTCAGCACGCGTCCCTCGTTGAAGTGGATCAGGCACGTGTTGTCGCAGGTGCTGTTGTAGCAGAAGTACGCCCGCTCGTTGAGGCTGAAGGTGTAGCGCACACCGGCGGAGATCCAGTACTGGCGTCCTCCCGTGAGCACGATGTTCAGGTCATGGAACTCCAGCCGGTAGCCCTGCACGATCTTGCCGTCGATGAGCGACTGGTAGGCCGGGCCCAGCGGCACGATCTTGGTCGCCACGTACTGGGTGTTGAACAGCGGCGCCCGGGTCTGCAGGGAATAGTCCGGCTTG
>DASZWV010000012.1:0-11339 GCA_035546115.1 Phycisphaerales bacterium | reverse complement strand
GGAACATGCAATCGAAGTGCTACTTGAGGATCGATGATGCACGGGGCTTGCTCAAGATCATGGTGGGAAACGGGCATCGAGAAAAAAGTAGATTTCTGCGACCTTGATAATAGGATTTCGTCGGTGTCAGCACGCGGATCGGTCGGGGTCATGCGGACCACCGGCGTCGCGCTCGCTTCTGCGGCCCTTCCAGGGCTCGATCACTCCCAACGACCTACCTGGGGTTCCGCGGCGGTCAAGGCACCGCCGCTCCACCCCGGGCTCAGTTCGCGCGCCACGGTGGGGCGAGGCCAAGGTGCGGGCGAGTGATGAGGGCGGTGGTTTGATTTGTCGATTGGCGGGCCTCCGGACCCGAGCTTGCGCTCGGGGCTCTCTGGGGTGTTGATAGGCCGGAGGCGGTCGTGTCTGGGCGGGCGCACCGCCATGTGCCAACAGCGTGCAGGCTTTGAGCCCGGCCGCCGAACGCCGCGGGCCGCGGCCTGCGCGATGGTCTGCGGTGTTCTCTTTCTTTGATGACCTGCCTCACGGTGGTGGGCCGAAGCGTCTTTCACGCCTTGGACCGGCAGGCAACGGGATCGCCGGCCGGGTGCGCAGAATCTTCCAAGGCGCGTGCAGGGGATCCGGGACCCCCGCCGCGTGCGCGCTCGCTGCCGCGAGGGTGAGCGTGGATTCACCGGGGATTCTCCAAAAAGCGGGCGGTTCCTGCTGGAAATGCGGCGTTTGGGACCCCGGACATGCACCTCCCCTATCATTGTGTGATGCGGGATGCGGACTTCGTCAAAGTTGCCAAGGCCCTTGCCGACGCCACGCGCCATCGGATGCTGCTTGAGCTTCGCGCGGCGGGGGAGTTGACGTGCTCTCAGATCTGCGAGAAGTTCCCGCAGAGCCAGCCGACGATCAGCCACCACATCAAGGCGCTCGCGGAGGCCGGCCTGGTGAAGTGCCGCAAGGAGGGGCAGTTCCACGTGATCAGCGTGGATGAGGAGCTGCTGGCCTCGTTCGCCGCGGATATCTCGCCCGAATCGGCCGAGTCGCGCAAGCGTGTCCGCCCGGCGGGCGTGCGCGAGTAAGGGCGTCGGTCGCACGAACAGCCCATGTCTGTTGTGTGAATACCAGCGGCAAACCCGAAACGGGCTTGACAGCGTATCGACGCTCATCTATACCTATATCGATCGGCGTCGATGTAATCGGACGGGGTCGTGGGGAATGGACGCCGCGAGGAGCTTCGCGTGTACAACCTGAAGAACAAGGTCGCGCTGATCACCGGCGGAACCAGCGGCATCGGCAAGGCGACGGCGCTCGCGCTGGCCGAGGCGGGAGCGAACGTCGTGCTCACGGGGCGGCGCGAGGCGGAGGGGGAGAAGGTCGCGGGCGAGGTGCGGGCCAGGGGCGTCAAGGGGGCGTTCGTGCGCGGCGATGTGACCGATGAGCGGCACATCCAGAAGGCCGTGGAGACGGCGCTGGGGATCAACGGGCGGCTGGACTTCGCGGTGAACAACGCGGGCATCGAGCTCATGGGCGTGCCGATCGCGGAGACGACGGTGGACAACTACCGCACGGTGATGGACATCAACGTGCTGGGCGTGGTGCTCTCGATGAAGCACGAGATCCGGGCGATGCTGGCCCCGAGGTCGGGCGGATCGGGGGGGTCGATCGTGAACGTGTCGTCGATCGCGGGGTCGATCAGCATGGGCGGGATGGGCGTGTACTCGGCGAGCAAGCACGCGGTGCTCGGGCTGACCAAGACGGCCGCGCTGGAAGTCTCGGCAAAGGGCATCCGCGTGAACGCGATCTCGCCGGCGGCGATCGAGACGGAGATGTACGACCGGTTCGTGGAGGTGGCGGGAGGCAAGGAGGCGGAGAAGCAGTTCGCCGCGGCCCACCCGATCGGGCGCGTGGGCAAGCCGAGCGAGATCGCCCGGCCGATCCTGTTCCTGCTGAGCGATCAGGCGTCGTTCATCACGGGCTCGGATCTGAAGGTGGATGGGGCGTTCACGGCCCAGTAGCTTCCCGCCGGTCCGCGAATCGAGCGTGGATCCGGTTCGGGGGGCCGGATCCGCGCGATTTGCGTTGATTTCAGGGCCAATCGAGCGCCGGGGGCCCGGTCGAGCGAAACCAGACCGCCCGGGCGCGGGTATGCTGCGCTATAACCGCCACCTGGAATCGCCCCGGTCCTGCCCGCGGGAGAACCGCATGAGCCGCCTCGCCTCGCCGTTGATCGCGCTGCTCGTCGTGCTGGCGCTGGGCATGTCGGCCATCGCCCAGCCGAGCTTTGCGCCCAAGCACAAGCCGCGGCCGAGGCCGGACACCCCGGCCGACCCGAACGCGCCCAGCCCGGACGCCCCGCCCGAGATGGGGAACATGGGGCGCGGCGCCACGCAGACCCCGGAGGAGTGGAACGACGACGACCCGCCCCGGAAGGAGCCGGCCACCGACGCCAAGCCGGGCGAGTATTACTGCTGGAAGACCTCCGACGGGCTGCGGTACGCGTGGAGCCTGCCGGCGAAGTTCGAGACGGGCAAGTCGTACGACCTGGTCGTGATGCTGCACCCGGACAAGATGGACTTCCGCTGGGGCCCCTCGAACCACGTGCGCGGCGAGGATGGCTTCGCGCCGGACTGCATGGTCGTCGCGGTGGATGGGCTGGCCGCCAACGCGAAGCGGCCCGAGGCACGGAGCTTCGAATCCACGAGCGAGAACTGCGTGCGATTCCGGGATGTGCTGCTGGAGTTCAGCCGGATGTTCCCCGTGCGGCACATCCTGCTCTACGGGTCGGGGGGCGGGGGGAAGTTCGCGTTGTATTTCAGCAACGCGTTCCCGGCGCTGGCCGACGGGGTGCTCGCGCACGAGACGGGGATCGTGGAGAACTCGGCCGTCAAGAGCACGGTGCCGATCGTGTTCATGCACGGCAGCAAGGACTCGATCACGCCGATGCGGGTGGCGCTCGAGGCCCAGAAGGCGTATCGGGATGCGGGGCACAAGGCCGTGTGGGTGCGGCTGCTGCGCGGGTACAACGACTTTCCCAACCAGACGTGCGCGGCGGACTGCATCGACTGGCTGCGGGCCATGCGCGTGGAGGACCCGGCGAGCGCCCTCGAGTACATCAACCGCATGCTGGTCGTGAAGCCGACCGACGAGTTCGGGTATCACACGTGCCCGTGGTTCGCGGGGGCGAACGCGGCCCTTTCGCGGTTCACCGACGAGAAGGCCCGCAAGTTCGACCCGGTGCCGACGGCCGAGCAGACCAAGGCCGCGGAGGACCTGATCGCGAAGATCGACGCGGAGGCCAAGGCCAACGCGGACAACATCCGGCGGCTGCTGCACGACGAGAAGTTCGGCCCGGGCGAGTTCGAGCTCGACGGGGGCGCGTGGCTGGGGTACATGCTGGCGGCGCGGGACGACTTCCGGGGCGTCAAGAGCATGGAGGCGCTCGCGGCGGAGCTCAAGCTCGACGAGGCGATCGCCAAGCACGCGGAGGCGGCGGACGATCTCTGGCAGACGTGGGACGTCTCCGCGTCGGATGCGCTGAAGTTCGACCGCGCGACCGAGGCGATCAGCAAGTGCTTTCTGTACGAGGGTCTGCCGACGGATCTGGTGTCGCGCTGCCGCGCGTGCATGCGGAAGGCCGACGAGCTGGAACTCGAGCCCGAGTCGCGCAACCAGTACGAGCTGATCACGCTCTGGGACCAGGGATGGAAGGACGGCCTGGAGGCGTACGAGCAGCGGTGGTCGAGGTGGGGGGAATGAGAGAGGAAGGCGTGCGGGCGTGAAGGCGTGGAGAACTCATTCGTCTTTACGCCTCCACGCCTGTACGCCTCTCCCACTCTCCCTCTCAAAAACAACGCGGGGCTCCAGCTTGAGACCAGAGCCCCGCCTGTGCGAGAGAGTGATTCGCTGGATCCGCGCGCGCTCGCACTCGCGGCACGGAGGTCTCGTGCAGGGACGGTCGCGCGGCGTTGAACAGCTCACGCCGGCACAACTCGAAAGCAACGGGGTGCTCTCTCTCTCCCTCTTGCGGGCCGGCGTGTTTCGTCGCCTCCCGAAGGGCCGTCCCGCCTGAAGCAGGCAGACAACCAACAATGTGAAGTTACCCGAAGAATCCCGCTCGGGCAAGCGCCTCGCGCTGAAAACTCGGGGTCGGCCAGCAGTCGCCCGTCTTGCCTCCCGGGCGGGCGGATCGGCGTGAAACTGGGTGGTTTTTCCCTCGACTCTTGCCGCCCTACGGGGAACCATCCGCCTGTGATCTTCGGACCGGATGTGGCAGCGTCCACGTCCGAGAATGAGAGGCCCCTCGTGCCCCAGGCCCAGCTGGAACAGATCATCCCCGCCTGCCGCGGCAGCGCGTGCGTCACCAACGGGATCCGGGTGGAGGTGCGTCCGCGCTACGTGGAAGACCAGTCCGACCCGGCGGGGCGTCAATGGCTGTTCTCGTACCGCATCCGAATCGCCAACGAGGGCGTGGTCCCGGTGAAGCTCGAGTCGCGTCACTGGCACATCGTGGATGCCGTCGGCAACCCGGAGGAGGTTCGTGGCCCGGGCGTCGTGGGCCAGCAGCCGCGCCTCGAGCCGGGGCACTCGTTCGAGTACAGCTCCTACTGCCAGTTGCGCACGAGCTGGGGCACGATGGAGGGCGCCTACCGGCTCCGCACCGACGAGGGAGAGGCCTTCGACGTCAGGATCGGGCGGTTCATACTGGTCGGCCCGCAGTCGCCGCGTCGCTGACCGCCCGGCGGGGGAGTTTCTTTTCATTCGGGTTCGGACGGGCGGCTCGATTGTCGCGAACTGTCGTGTTTCCGCCTCGGACTCTCCGCGGCGCGACGGCATGTAGAATGCCCCATGAACCGATCCCACCCGAGTCTTCGCAAGGTCCTTCGAGTTCTTCCGAGCCTGCCGCTCGCGCTGCTGGGGGCGTGCTCCTCGCCCTCGGTGTGGGAGCAGACCTACACGCCCGCGCCGGATTCCGCGGTGGCCGCGCTGACGGAGAGCCAGCCGGTCCGCGTGCGCGAGATCTCGTGGGAGCGCATGCAATCGACTCTGGTCGAGCTCGACCAGGCCGCATCCGCTTCCGATGTGCACCCGGAGAACTGGTCGGACCAGCAGAAGCTGGAGGCCAGGACGAAGCTGCTGCGGGGGCTGCAGTTTGACGGGCCCCCCGAGCACACGCGGGTGCTCGGGCGGTGCGAGTTTCGAACGACCGAGACCATCCAGCCCGGCGGGCCGGACCGCAAGGTCCTCGAGGCGTTCGCCCGCAAGGAGGGCGCGACGGACGTCGTCTGGGCGGCAAGGGTGCTTGGCAGAACGGAAAAAGTCGTCGAGCATCCCGTGACGAGCTTCAGCACGGGCACGTTCTGGGGCGGCCGGGGGTCCCGCGGCCGGTGGTGGGACAACAGCTACACGGAGAACTCCACGACGTGGGTTCCCATGAGAGTTCCTGCGGATGACACCGGATTCATCGCGTATTTCCTGAGGAGGGAATAGGCGTCGAGGACGGGGACTTTCGTACAAGAGTTGAGGCGGCCATGGAAACGATCCCAACCACCACCCGAATCGGTCAGGCGGCGGCGATCGCGCTTGCCGCGGGGCTGGCGGTGGGCGCCATGGCGAGGCCGCCCCATGCCGCCGGCGAGGAGCGGCCGCGGAGCGCGGCGCAGAACGCCCCCGAGACGGCGCCCCGAGGCTCCGCTCCAGAGACCCACCAGCCGCGGGCCGCCGGCGGAAGTCTGCACATCTCGCGTCCATCGCTCGATGGTCCGATCCGGGTTCGATCGTACGAATCGATGCCGGTGCCGTCGCGCACGGAGTTGCCGTCGGCGGGTCGCTCGTTTTCGCATCAGCTGTACACATCGCCTCGCGGCGCTGTCTCGCCCGGGCGCGTGTACGCCGGCCCGACGACGAGCGCTCTGCCACGCTCGGCCGGGCTGGCCCGGCCGATCATCCGGGCGCCTCGCACCGGCCCGGAGATCATGAGCCTTCCGAGCGGCGTGGACACGATGCGGCGAGCGGGCTCGCACTCGTGGCTGGCGAACGGCGCATCGATCGGCCGGTCGCTCCCGTCACGCTCGACCACCCCGATCGGGATCCGGCTGCCCAGCGGCACGGACACGGCACGCGCCCACGCGGCGAATCGCGCCCCCTCGTTCGACGTGCGCCCTCCGAGCGCGCCGGCGCCGGCCATCCGCTTCGACGCGGCCGGCGCTCCCGCGCACATCTTCGGCGACTCGACGGGCAGGCCGCCGGGCATCATCTCGAGCAACGCCCGTGACTCGGGGCGCGGGTCACGCCCGGGGGATTGGGGGCGCGAGCGCGGGCACGATGGCCGCGACGATCATCACGATCGCTCCGACCACTCCCATCGTCGCTCCGGCCACGGATCGCGGGGCGGGTTCGGCATCGGGTTCACCTATCCGTACACGTGCTCCTATCCGACGAACTACGCGTACAACCTCGGCGGGCCGTGGTACACCGATCTGTTCCCGGCCGGCACGTGGGGATATCACACCGGCTTGTACGCGTGGCAGTACGACACCTCACCGATCTACACGTGGGACACCTCGCCGACGTACTCGACGGCGTGGTGCCCGGACGCATGGGCGTGGAGCGATTGCCTGAGCCCCTCCTCGACAACCTTTGTCACGGGCGGGACGTACACCATCCCCTCGCTGCCCGTGATCGGCAACGCGGTCGTCCTGGGCGGCGTCCAGAGCGCTCCGGCCACGCCCGCGCCGGATGCGAACTCCGTCAACGCCGAGCAGCGGAGGGCCGATGCCCGGCTGCTCTCTCGCATCAATCCGCACTACGATGCGCTCCCGGACTTCGACAGCGCGGTCCAGGCCGCGGCCGTCGGCGACTACACCGCATCGATCTACGCCATGCGTCGCGCGGCGGGCGTGAACCCCGCGGCCCTCATGGGCGCCGGCACGCCCGTATCGACGGCGATCCGCGTGGACCAGACCGTCGCGCAGAATGCCCGGTACGCCCGGCAGGTGTTCGAGAATCCGCCCCAGGGGGTCGTGAGCGAGGCCGACGCCCACTTCATGGTCGGCGCACTGAGCGCCGCGCTCGGCGACAACCAGACGGCCGATGCCGAGCTGGGGGCGGCGCAGGCCGCGGGCGATATCTCCGCGAGCACCGAGCTGCTCCGTCGCGCCGTGCAGGGCGACAATCTCGACCCGAACGCGGTATGGACGAATCCGTAGCGGGTTTTCGGCGGGTCACCGGATGGAGGCGTACCCGCCGCGAACTCCGTGCTTGCTGAGCACGAGCTGCCAGAGCTGGTATTCCCGTGCGCGGAACGCGCCCGCGCAGGAGTACAGGTAGTAGCGCCACATGCGGTAGAAGCGATCGCCGTACGTCGCCGAGATCGAGGGCCAGTTTCGCTCGAAGTTCGCGCCCCAGGCCATGAGCGTCGGGTCGTAATCGGCGCCGAAGTTGTGCAGATCCTCCAGCACGAACAGGCCGTCGATGGCATCGCCGATCTGCTTGAGGCTCGGCACGACCAGGCCCGGGAAGATGTGCTTGTTGATCCAGGCGACTTCCGAGTGGGTGCGGTTGGGGAAGCTGTCGCGCGTGGCGAAGAAGTGGATGAGGGCCAGACCGTCGTCCTTGAGGCACCGGTGCACAACCCGCATCGCCGTGCGATAGTTCTTCGGGCCCACGTGCTCGAACATGCCGATGCTCACGACGCGATCGAACGTCCCGCGCGTGTCGCGATAGTCGTGCAGGCGGAACTCGACGGGCAGGTTGCGGCAGAACTCCCTCGCGTAGCCGAGCTGCTCGGTCGAGAGCGTGACGCCCGTGACCCTTGCGCCGAAGCGCTCGGCCGCGAACCGGGCAAAGCCCCCCCACCCGCACCCGAGATCCAGCACCGTCATGCCGGGCCCGATGCCGATCTTGCGGCAGGTGAGGTCGAGCTTGTTGATCTGGGCCTGGTTCAGGTCGGCGGCGTCCTTCCAATAGCCGCAGGTGTACTGCATGTACGGGTCGAGCGTGGCCCGGAACACATCGTTGCCCATGTCGTAGTGCTCGTGCACGTTCGAGCGGGCATGGGGCCGGTTCTGGAGGTTGCGGAGGCGATGGTTGAGGTACTCGAGCACGACGCGCGGGTGCGAGGCGAGGCTCGCGGGCAGGTCGGCGCTCAGGGCGCGGTCGAAGAGCTCGTCGAGGGCGGTGCACTCCCACCAGCCGTCGACGTAGGCGTCACCGAGGCCGACGAGGCCCTCTCGCTGCACGCGAGGGGCGAGGCGCTCTTCGTGCAGCCGCACGTCCCACGCGCGGGCGGCCGCGTGGCGCGGCGGACGCAGCACGCGGATGTCGGCGCGCGCGAGCATCGCCTCGAGGCGGTCGGTGGTGTTGCCGATGGTCGTTGAACCGGGAACGGTGTTCGCGGCGTCTGGTGGAGAGCCGGCCACGACCGTGGTGGTCGCCTCCGCCTGGCGCATGGCGCTGGCGGTGCTCATGCGCAGATGATACAGGCCGCCCGGCTTTTGCGCATGAATCGCGGGTGAACAATCCGGCGTGCGGGCCCCGGGGGCTCGCCGCGCCGCTCGGGAACGGCCGATACGCTCCGGCATGATCCTGATCGCACTCGTGGCCGCGGCCGTTGCTCTTGGCGTGGTTGACTTTGCGGCCCTGCTGCACCTGATCCCGCGCCTGGGCGGCCCGGGGCGTGGGCTGAGCCGGTGGCTCTGCCGGGCTCCCGGGCTCGATCTGGTTGTGTCTCTGTTCACCTGGGTCCCCCCCACCACTCTGGGGATCGTGCTCGGGTGGCGGGGCCTGGTGGGATCGATCGCCGGGCAGGTGCTGGGCATGCTGATCTGGATGTTCTTCCATGAGCTGGCGAACCGAAGGCACACGAACGGGCCGCGGATCGTGACGTTCATCAACCGGACGGTGGGCCGGGTGAACAACCACGTCGCGCTCTGGGTGACGGCGATCAGCCTGCCGGTGTTCATCATGATCCGCATGGCGGAGCTGTTCACGTATCCGCTGCTGCCGCTGCTGGTGGGGCTGCCGCGATACCGCCAGGCCGACTGGGTGAATGTCAGCCGGCAGAAGTTCAACGGGCTGGTGGGGCACGATCTGATCTGGTGCCTGTACTGCGACTGGATGACGGGGGTGTACTCGCTCGGGGCGGAGATGCTCCGCAACGTGGAGAGCTTCTGGTGCCCCATCCGCTTCGCCACGGGCAAGAAGTGCGACAACTGCAAGCTGGATTTCCCGGACATCAACGGCGGCTGGGTGCCGCTGGAGACGGGCACGATGACCGACGTCGTGGCGACGATGGAAACGATGTACGGCCGGGAGGCCACGGCGGACCTTCCGCGCGACCAGCGGCACGCGTGGTTCGGGCATCCGGTGCGGATAACCGTGGAAGGACGCAACGCGGAACGGTCTTCCTGATATCGCTTATCGTTCGGGATCACACACAGGGCCAACCACCATGCTCACGCGCTCCCAGTTCCTCTTCTGCACCGCCGTTGCAATCTCCGCCGGGCTCGCCTGCGCCGACGAGGCCCGGCTGCGGTACACCTTCCCCACCGATCCGGTCGGCTACCGCCTCGTGCTCAAGTCGGAGAACGAGATGTCCGGAGCGTTCTTCGGCCCCAAGGGCATGAAGGGCGGGCTGGCCGCGGCCGAGCTGTGCGAGTTCAGGAAGGTCGGCGCCGACGGCGACTCGAGCAGGGTCGAGATGCGGTTCAAGGCGATCAAGTTCCGCCAGGACACTCCGGGGGGCAAGTCGCTCTATTTCGACACATCCTCGACGGAGTTTCGCGACGCCAAGCCCGACGAGATGGACGCGATGGCGAAGATGATGCACGAGGTCATCGACAAGCCCATCCTGCTGACCATCGATGCGCGCGGGGAGGTCACGAGGATCGAGAACACCAAGCCGATCCGCGAGGCGGTGAAGGCCGCCGGGTCCGGCGATCAGCTCGGCGAGGCGACGATCGAGGGGATGCTCAAGGACGATCGCCTGACGCGCTCGCTGGGCGCGCTGTTTGTCCCGCTCCCGGAGAAGCCGGTGAAGAAGGGCGCAACGTGGACCTCATCGGCGACCGAGACCGAGCAGCTGATCGGGACGATCAAGCGGGATACCTCGTGGACGTACGTGGCCGACGAGACGGTGGGCAAGGCCTCCGTCGCGCATCTCAAGGGCGAGGGAACCGTCCAGGCCGTCGAGGACAAGGAGAAGCTGTCCAAGCGTCCTCCCGGATCCAAGATGGAGATCGACCAGAAGGAAGCGAAGGTCTCGACCGATGTGCTGTTCGATCCGAAGGCGGGCCTGGTTCAGAGCGTGACCTCGGAGAGCATCATGCCGATCGCGATGTCGTTCAACGCCGAGAACCAGGCGATGGCGATGAAGATGCGCTTCAACAGCACGAACTCGGCGACGCTCGTCGGCGCCGGCGCTCCGCTGGATCCCGACGGCGTCGTGACCAGGCCCGACGCCGAGGCGACCAGGCGATCCACGAGCACCAGGCTCACCCCGCTGCCGAAGGACGCCCCGAAGGACGCCCCGAAGGACCACTGACCGGTCACGTCGGCCGCAGGGACCGGACCCAGTTCGGCACGCGGATCACCGGGCGCATGACCACGTTGAGCGCCGGGCGCGTCGGTTGGCCCTCGCCGGCGCGCTTGGCCGGGTCCAGTCGCGACGCGGCGATCTGCACGTAGGCGCCGTCGATCGTGCCGCCCGGCTCGACGCGGATGGAGGGGGCCCGCACCTCGCCCTTCACGCGTGCGCCGGTCGCGATGTAGATCTGCGCCCCGGAGACGAGCACACCCTCGGCCGCGCCGTAGATGTGGATGCCCTGGCTCGCCTCGACGTGGGGCGCGACGAGGACCGACTTGGGGCGGATGACGATGCGTCCGCACGTCTGGATCTTGCTGGTCCAGCAGACGCCGGAGATGTCCATGTCGTCGAGCCCGACGCGCCGGAAGCACCACGGGCAGGAGATCGAGATGGCGCGCGGCGGCACATCGAACAACTGCCGGCAGTGGTAGCACTGCACCGTGCGTGGTGCCCCGACATCGCCCATTGCGCGGGCTCCGACACAAAAGAACCCCGAGCGCTGGTCTCGGGGTGCGAGCGCTCCGATTCGGAAAGAGGAAGTCCCCGAATGCAGCGTCCGCCGCTCTCGCGGGGGACGCTCGACGTTCGATCAGCCCTCGGAGCCGTTCTCGATCGGGCGACGCGCGGTCGCCAGGCGAGCCTCGAGGCCCGCCAGAGTGCTCTCGAGTTCCGTGGGCTTTCCACCCGAGCCCAGGGCGCCGGCCTCGCGGGAACGCTGGGCGGCGGCGCCTCCGCCCACCGCGGGCTTGTTCCCCTTCATCACGTC
>DASZWV010000011.1:0-12018 GCA_035546115.1 Phycisphaerales bacterium | reverse complement strand
TGCGCGACCGGGGCGGGGGCTGGGGCTGGGGGCGGCGGCTTCGGCGGCTCGAAGGGCCTCAGGGGCGTGTAGTCGATCGGATAGTCCGGGCGGGGGCGGTAGAGGGATTTGATCCACTCGACGGCCGCCTTGAACTGGGCATCGTCGGTGGTGCGGAAGACCGGGCGCCAGGCGTCGTGGTTGAGGCCGCGCGGGACCACGGGATGCGGCCGGCGGGACTTGTCGCGTGCGAGGCCGAGTTGCAGAAGCGGAGAACGCTCGGGCTGCTCGAAATCGATGAGCGGAGAGCCGTCGTCGAGCTTGAAACGGGAGAGGATGAGAAAGTTGGTGTACAGGCTTCGTGGCTGGTTCGGGGCGCCGTTGTAGAGAATGAGGCGGCCCGCCTCGGTACCGCCGTGGCAGGCGTTGGTGGCGCAGGAGTTGATCAGCCAGTTGCGGGAGAGCTGGTCGCGGAAGGTGATAAAGGCCCGCGGCTGGTCGAGCACCTGGACGTCCGGGTAGAAGTCGCGGGCCTGGAGCTTGAACATCAGGTCGAGCTGCTCGGCCGGCGACTGGCGGAGGATGGCGTCACGCCCCTCCTTGGTGATCGGGACGAGGGGGTGGCTGGAGTACTTCTCGAGCATCTTCTGGACGGCGGCGCGCGGGATGATGATGCGCGGGTGCTCGTCGAAGTTGGTCTCGAAGACCTTGATGAGGTTGACGTCGGCGTCGGAGAGGAGTGGAAAGTCCTTGGCACGCTGCGGCGCGGGGGCCTGCGGGATGGACGCCGCGGGGACCGAGGGCTCGGGCTCTTTCTTCACCCGCTTGTACTGGAGGATGATCTGCTCGCGCAGCAGCGGGCGGAGCTTGAGCGCCGCGGCGTTGGTCTTGTCGATGCTCAGGGCGCGGTCGACCTCGGTGAGCGCGAGGGCGTACTTCTCGCGGGACTGGAGCCACTCGGCGAGGCGAACGATCTGGTCGGGGTCGGAGCCGACGGCCTCGCGCAGGGCGCGGTAGCGCTCCATGAGCGGCGGGAGCGTCTCCGTGCGCTCGATGTCCGCGGCCGAGAACGTCATCGGAATGCCGGCGATGGAGATGACCGTCTCGGACTTGTCCTGGCGGATGAGCGGGCCCGAGTAGCGGCGGCCGTCCTTGAGCTGGACGAGGAGTTCGGGAGAGTCTTCCTCATCGTCCTGCGCGGCGGGGGCGGGGGATGCGGTCGGCGCCGGAGGGGGCGTGGGGGTGGTCGCGGATTGCGCGAACGACGGCGCGGCGAGCAGGAACGCGACCAGAGTGCATGGCAGAGCGAGGCGCATGGAGTGTCGATTGTGGGCCGCTGGGGAGTGCGGTTCCACTGTGATCGACAGAACACCCCAAACGGGCACGGTTCGGGGAGAAACCCGGCCGGCGTGCGACAGATCAGGCCCGGCGCATCACGCCGCGAGGGCGGCGTGCTCGGCGGCCGGGGCGGAGCGGACCACCGCCGGGACGTCGGCGACGAGGGCGAGCGAGCCGTTCGCCAGCGTGGCCCACCCGCGGTTGGGCGCCGCGGTCGGGGCGGAGCCGGCGTTCTCGGGGGCGATGCGGACCTCCTGCACGCCCAGGGCGCGATCGACGCTCAGGGCGACGCGCCGGCCCGCCGCGCGCAGAACGAGAGCGTAACGCCCGATCGAGCCGCTGGTGGACTGGGAGAACAGGCGTGCGGCGTCCAGGAGGGGGAGCGCCTCGCCGCGGATGACGATGGAGCGAATGGCGCCGGCGCCGGTGATGTTGGCGGAGGCGAGAGAGACGATCTCATCGATCTGCGCCGCGGGGATGGCGCAGGTGGCATCGCCGGCGCGGACGATCATGGCGGCAAAGCACGCGGGGCTCGCCGGAACGCGCAGCGCGATGCTGGTGGCCGAGGGGCCGTCGGCCGAGAGGGTGAGCGAGCCGAGCAGGTGCTCGACGGCGTCGCGGGCGGCGTCCAGGTGGGGATCGGAGGCCCAGGAATCGAGTGTTGAAACGGGAGACTCAACGCGGATGCAGATGTTCGGGCCCTCGGACTCGGCGGCGATGTTGATCGTGGGCGTGGGTGCGGTCGGATCGGCGGCGTCGGCGGTGTGGCTTGAGGTGTGGGCAACCACGACCTTCAACGCGCCATGGAGGGACTGGCAGATGGACTCGTCGGCCTCCACGTCTCCGCCCCGGATCTCGGCGTGCAGATCGCGGGCGGTGCGCGCGGCGACGTTGGCGATGATGGTGCGCGTCTGCTCGAGGAGGGCGGCGAGCGGGCGGGTCACGGGCCCATGCGTGACGGCGGGCGCGGGGGTCGCGTCTCCGGATCCGGAGTCGAACGTGCGCGACTCGACGTGAGAGGCCGCGAAGGCCGCACCGGCGTCGAGGTCGACCGGATCGGGGCCGTTGGCTTCGAGGCTCGCTGAGTGGGCCTCGAGATCGGGCGCCGGTTCGGCGGCGGCGTTGAGATCGATGGCGACCCCCGACCGAAGGCTCTCGACCGCCTCGCGGAGGGTCGCGAGCTCGCGCCGGGCGGTCTCGATGGAATCGGCCTTGAACTCCTTGAGCAGCGCCTCGGCGCGCGTGGCCGCGGCCTCGAGGTCGCTCAGTTCGAGGAACGCCGCGCCCGAGCGGATGGAGCGGAAGGCGCTCGCGATGCCGCCGCCGAAGGACGGATCGCCGGTGCGGTTCACCTCGGCGATGTCGTGATCGACTCGGTCGAGCAGGCCTTCGGACTGATCGAGAAACTCCCTCAGGATCTGGGGTGGCAGTACGGGCATGGGGCACTCTGAGGCTTGGGTAGTCTGGACACCTCCAACGGAATCCAACTCCGGGGATATCGGGCCAGATGAGCCGGGTCTGAAGGGAGAGTGCCGGCCGAATTTACCTTACATTGCGCGAACCTGCAGGCCATGTTCGAGGCTGTAACGCTGGGGGGCGCCTGTTCGACTTCGTTGTGAGGGCCCGGCGGCCGGGAGTTCCGGAAGCGGCCCGAGAAGCACCACGAAGCAGGAAGGAAGACCAATGAACACTCGCACGAACATCTCCAGCGTCATTTGCAGCGCCTTGACCATGGTGGGTGCGGCCGCGGCGGTCGCGAGCCCGGCCACGGCGCAGACCCGCTACGTGAACACCGAAGTTCCGGTGGTCGCCGAGAAGTCGGGCTCGGCCGAACTGGGCACGGGCGGCGGAATCAAGCTCAACACCCTCGACCCGGATGCCGGAGTGCAGACCAAGGGCGGCTGGATCGACCCGCGCGTCCAGATCGCGGACTACGACCACAACGGGAAAGTCGATGATCTTGACCTCTATGAGTTCTTCGTCGCGTGGAACGACGGAAAGGTCACCGCGGACATCAACGGGGATGGATTCATCGACGCGGCCGACGTGTGGTTCTACCTCGAGATCTGGAACTCCGTGATCACGACTCCGGCCGGAACAGGGAGTTGACGCTCCGCGGGCCGGCGGATCGGCTCCGGGGGAGGGGGGGCTCTGGATGAACGGACTCATGGACTCTCGAACACACCTGCTCCTCTTGAAGGCCTTCGCGCGTGAGAGCGCGGAGGCCTTCGTGCGCAGCTGGTGATGCTGGCCGGTGGACGGAGCAACGGCAGGGGCGCGGCAGGATCCCCGTAACGGGATCGGGGTGGTCGGCGACTTTGGTTTGGCCGGACAGGCCAAGCGAAGAAGGAGCCGACCATGGATCGCACCCCCACCAACAACTCGAACGCCCGCGGCCGCCGGATGGGCTGGATGCTGGGTGTGGTCGCGGCCCTGAGCATGGCCGACCTGGCCCTGACGCTGGGGATGATGCACACCGTGGGGATGTACGAGACGAACCCGCTGGCCGTCGCGGTCGTGCGGCACGGATCGCTGGCGCTGGTGGGCTACAAGCTGATGAGCATGGCGGTGGCCGGCGGGCTGCTGTGGATGGCCCGGGGCACTCGGGCGGGACAGGCCGGCGGCCTGCTGGGAGTGGTGGTGATGGTGGCCCTGGGATGCCAGTGGGCGCACGTGCTGGGCTCGATGGCGATGGGCCACGAGGGCGGCACGGAGCCGGAAGTGGGCGGCGCCAGCTGGGTGTGCCTGGCCGAGGTGCGTTGAACGAACGTGCGTTGACGGTGAACTCAGCCGCGTCTCATGCGGTCGGAGCATCTTCTCACCGCAGGACACGCGGCAGAAGAAGGAGACGCACAATGCAGCGCAAACCGGAAGAGCGTGCGGGGAGCAAAGACGTGCAGAGCAAGGCAAAGGGGACCGAGTACGGCAAGCCCTCCGAGCCGCGGAGCGGGTATCGGCGCAAGGACAAGCAGGGGCGAGAAGAGGGGGATCCGATCGGCCGCTCGGCGAAGTATCCGAGCGGGAACCCGTACCGAGGCACCTACAGCGGGAGCGGCGAGTTCGAGACGCAACCCGGGCCGGGATGAGTCCGATCCCGTCGGCGGATGGATCAGCGGCGACGGCGAGCGGCGAGGAGGCCGCCGAGGCCGAGGACGGCCAGCGACGCCGGCGCGGGGGTCACCGTGGCGGATGAAGTGAACGCCGCGGTCACGGTGTAATGCTGCGCATCGGTCACGATGGGGTTGGCGAAGCTGAAACCGAAGGACTCATCGGTGAGGGCGGGCAGCGAGGACACGAGCGTCCCGCTGAAGACCACGTTCTGGGCAAGGAAGTCCGAGGCGCCGACGCCGAGGATGTTCGAGAGGCTCGCCCCGGTGAAGTCGATCCGCAGGATCGGGTTCTTCAGCACGTCGAAGAACTGGATCGAGCCGCCGGAGAGCATCGCGAAGTTGCCGAGGTCGCTGACGACGGTGAGCGGCGTCATCGTGAAGGTGGCGTCCGGATAGTCGGGCGCGGGCGCGCCGGGCGTGCGCAGGAGCATGCCCAGGCCGTCCCACTCGCCGGTGAGGAGCGTGCCGCTGCGCTCGAACAACGGCGTCCCGCTGGACGACGACGGGTCGTCGAACGTAGCGACGGTGATGCTGCCCTCGGCGGCGAACGACAAGCACGCGACGCACATGCCCGCGGCGAAAACACAACGTATTGGCGACATGACTCTCTCTCCCTTCCCCGTTTTTCTCGAGGCCGACTGTGATCCTGCCTCGTGTTCGCCCGGTGGCCACCGAATGTTGCTCACCCCGGAAAAACACGGAGGAAATGGGAAGTTATCGGGCGTCGAGCGGGACCGATAGCCGCGGACTCATCGCCGAGCGCACGGGCGAGGCGGCGCCTTCTCTCCGCTTCGCCCGTTCCGCCGCGTTGTCTTTTTGTTTGGTCTGCGGCGCCCCCCTACTGGGTGGAAGCGGCCGCGAATCGCGCTTGCGTTTGAAGGGGCACTCGGCGAGAATGCGCGATCATGGACGCTCCCACGGCAAACACCGAGACGCGATTGCTCTCGTGGCTCACGGGAAACGATCGAGCGCGGCAGAGCGAGGCCTTTGCCGAACTGCTCAAGGAGCACGGGATCGGCTTCGGTCCGGACGATCGCGGGCGGGTGGCGATGCCCGCGGGCGGCAAGGTGAACGCGCAGCCGGCGAGCGTGGTCCAGGAGGCGGCGACGGATCTCTGGGAGGACCTGCACGAGATCGCGCCCAAGTGCAGGAACGATCAGGAACTCCGGAACGTGTTCGCGGCGATCGTGCGCCGGCGATACATCGACCGCCTGCGCCGCAAGGGGAACAAAGGCGGCTCGCTGGGCGTCGAGCATGATGCGGCCCCGCCGAGCGCCATGACGATGACCTCGCGGATCGACGACACGCACTTGTACAAGAGGCACGTGGACCGGCTGCTGGCCGCGGCGGCCGCGGGGGGCGGCGATGGGGACGGCGAGGACGATGCGGCCATCGTGCGTCGGCGACTGGTGGAGATGTACATCATCCGGCAGATGGAGTGGCCGGAGATCGCGGGCGAGTTGGGTGCGAGCGTCGGGGCCATCAAGGTGCGGTTCACCCGCCTGCGGCCGTGCCTGGTGGAGGCGGTGTACGAGGAGTTCCTCGCGGCCCTTCCGCCGACGTGCGCGCCGCTGGGGCGAATGCTGCTCGTGGAGGGTCGGCGGACGGCGGATGCCGCCAAGCAACTGGGCGTGACGGAGCAGGAAGCGCGGACGATCCTGTCCTCGAGCATCCTTCCGCGGATGCGCGAGCACTTCGGGCGCTCGTTCCTTGAGCTCGTGCCGCGGCTTCAGCGGCGGAGCAGCGGGGAGAAGCAGTAGCCGTCCGGTCGGCGTGTGGGGCGACAGGCACTGGGCGTTGGGCAGTCGGCACCCGGCAAGCGCTGTAACGCCGGCCGCGGCCGGGGCGACTGGTGGTGGGGAATCGCTTGCCCGGAGCCTCAGCCGTGACCACGCCTGGACAACAACACGAACGTCGGAGACTGCCGGGGTGGCGGAGCGCGAGCGAAGGGGCCCGGATGTGGCCTGTCATGGCGCTCCTCGCGGGGCTGGCGCTGGCAATTGCGCCGCTGTATTTCGAAGCGCTGGTCATCCGCGCGCGGATGAGCGCGGCGGAACGATCCGTGGACCGGATCGTGCACCGGATCGGAGCCGGCGGAATGGCCCATCGCTAGCGCGGGGACCGACGTGGGGCTGGCCGCCGGCCGCGTGGTGCGACGCGGCCGGCGTGCTCATGGGCCAGTCCTGGGATTCAGAAGAAGACCCGCTGGACGACCCAGAACAGGCCGACCGCGGCGATGAAGATGGATGCGGGGACCGCGATGCGGTTCCGGTACCAGGGCCGGTTTCTCCAGTATCCGACGGCGAGCATGGCCGCGGCGATGATGGCCAGCTGGCCGAGCTCGACGCCCACGTTGAAGAGGAGCACCGGCACGAGCGGGGCCCTCTCGGCGCCGACGGCCTCCTTGAAGGCGGAGGCAAATCCAAGGCCATGGATGAGTCCGAAGCCGAAGACGATGGCGATGCGCCACGAGTGGACCTTGCCCCCCGGGGTGCACAGGTTCTCGATGGCGACGGCGGCGATGGAGGCGGCGATGAGCGGCTCGACGATGCTGGAGGAAAGAGTGATGGTGCCGTGGGCGGCCAGGGCGAGCGTGACGGAATGGGCGAGCGTGAAGGCGGTGACCTGGAAGAGCAGCGGCTTGATGCGCGGGGCCAGGAAGAACAGGCCGAGGACGAAGAGGATGTGGTCCGCGCCGTCGGGGATGAGCGTCGCGGGATCGGCGAAGGGATGCGCGGCGTGGAAGCGCTGCGCAATGGATGCGAAGTAGGCGTGGTCGGGAAGGATGTGGAAGATGCCGAGCAGGACGAAGCCGACTGCGCCCGTCGTGTGGGGGGCGGAGTTGTCGGCCTGGGCGGCGGCCCTCGGCGCGGGCAGCACGAAATCGCGGCACCACTCGCCCGCGGGTGCGAAGCCGACGAGGGCCTCGGCGTGCGGCGGCGCGACGGTGAGCACGACGTCGCCCATGACCTCGGGGAACCTCATGGCGATCCGCGACACGCCGGGCGGGAGATCGCCCTCGGCGACGATGTCCATCTTCACGGGGAGCACGGGGCCGATGGCGTGGGCCTTGAAGTCGAGAACGGAATCGACGTTGGGGTAGATCGTGACATGGGTCGGAACACTCGCATCGTCGGCGCGCAGGGCGAAGAGCCGCGCAAACCGGTCGCGCCCCTCGTCGAGCGTGCGCTGGAGATCGGCGCGCGGGCCGCTCAGCAGGTCGAGCATGGCCTGGTCGCCGACGGCGCGCGGCGTGTCGTTGAGGGCGAAGGCGAGGGCGTCGTAGTGGACGGTGATCTCGACGTGGCCGGTGTCGCGGATGGCGACGATGGCGGATGCGGCGACGACCGGGTGGGCGTGCGCGATCGAGGGCGCAAGCAGCGTCAGGCAGAGCGCGACGACAACACGGATCGCCGCGAAGGAACTTCCGGCGGAGGGCGGGCATCGGCGGGGCGGGTCCATGGTGTGCAGAGGAGGAACCCCGAGCCTGCGCTCGGGGCTCCCTTGAGATTCTGGGCCGTCGGTCACGGCTTGAAGGCCGCGCGGAGGGATTTGAGGCTCTCCTGGGGCAGGCAGGTGTCCCAGATGGTGAAGTCGCGCAGGTCGCCCCCGAAGCGGTATTGCTGCTCCCACGGGTCGAGCGGCTCGACGTTGATGGTGGGCTCATCGTCGGCGAAGGACATGGCCTGCTCGGCGATCCTCTCGCCGTTTTTGTACAGGCGAGCGGTGGATCCGTCGTACGTGGCGGTGATCATCTGCCAGACGCCGAGGTCGAAGGGCGTCCGACCCTCCAGGTCGTTGTGGTGGCTCCAGAGGTGGATGCCGTCGCCGAACTTGCAGAGGTAGCGCCCCGTGCCGCTGGCGCGCTGGGCGCATCGGCCGAAGCCGGCGATGACGGTGTGGTTGACGGGCTGCTTGTCCATCTTGACGAACATGTTGATCGTCCATGGGGCGTTGCCACGGGTGGGCATGTTCCGCGCGCCCTCGATGCGCGAACCCTGGTGGCCGGCGTCCGCGGCCTCGAGGTGGTAGACGGGGCCGCGGACGGAGAGATCGACCGTGGCCTCCTTCATCTGGTTGCGGGCCGGGGAGCGGTCGGTGATGCCGGCGATGCGGAGCGAGGCGGGCTTGCCCGAGGGGAGCGGGGCGTCGAGCGAGAGCGTGGCGGTGCGGCCGTCATCGGACAGCATCACCCCGGTGATCTTCGAACCGCCGGTGAGGGTGTAGGACGACGGCGATGAGCCGGCGGACTTGTCCACGGGCTCGGAGAACTCGCAGACGATGTTCAGGGACTCGTAGACGGTGCCGGCGCGCTTGAGCGTCGGGGCGGTGGTGTCGTTGACCTCGATCGACTTGGATGTGATCGGGCCGGGCTTGCCCGAGTAGTCGAACGCGACGGTCTTGATCGTGGCCGTCTGCGAGAGCCAGAAGGGCTTGTGGTAGACGGGCGAGGCCGGCGTCGGATCGGCGCCGTCGGTTGTGAAGTGGACGGCCCCCGGACGGCTGTACAGGCGGGGCTCGATCGTCACGAGCTTCGAATCATCCGCGGCCCCTTCGGCGGTGATCGTCTGGCTGTCCTGCGTGTGGTCGGCGAGCATGTCGCGGAGCGGCGCCGCGGCAACGGCGTGGTCGTGGGTGTTGCGAACGGCCGTGAGCGCGAAGACCTTCACGCCCGGAGTGTTCGGAAGGCGGATGGACTTGGCCCCCGCCGGAACGTCCAGGGCGTAGCGATAGAGGTAGCAGTACTTGTACTGCTCATCCTGCTTGGCCGTATGATGGTGCGAGCAGAACCAGGCGACCGAATCGGGCCGGACATAGCCCGGGTCCAGGCCGATCATGTTGCGGTACGAGCCGTCGTCGGTCTCGGAGGGGTGGCCGCCCCAGCGGCGGTCGTCCCACTGGCCGACGAAGCCGCGCCACGGGGCGACGTCGATCGTGCGGGTGGCGGAGCCGACCTGGAACTCGGCGGGCGACTCGCCCTCGCTGGATGCGGCGAGGATCTCGACGCGATCGACGTTCGCGGGAAGGCCGATCTCCTGGCCCTTGCAGACGACGGCGTTGGCCTGGCCGTCGCCGGTGGGGCCGAGCTTGTAGTGCACGTCATCGACGGTGAGCTCGGCGGGGAGCTGCTCGGCCGGGTAGGCGCGGCCGGTCTCCATCGCGCCGTCGGCTCGATTGGCGTTCGTCGAGACCGCGTCGAGGTCGTAGGGCAGGTTCACCGCGATCGACTCGGAATGCTCGGAAGCGTGCCGCGGCGCGGCAACTTTCACGGCGTACGCGCGCAGGCCGAAGCCGTGCACGTCGGCGAGCAGCGCGCCGCCCGAGGCCTTGGCCGGGCCGATCGGGCGCTCCTGGCCGTCAACCTCGCGGGCGGCGGTGATCTCGCCGGGGAGCGTGATCTTCACGCCCTTGGCGTCGTTGCCGGAGAGCTCGCGGAGGCGGAGGATGATCTCGTCGGAGTCCTCGGCGCGCTTGGTGGCCGTGACCATGACGTTCGGGTTGTCGCACGAGAGCAGGGTGAGGGCCTTGCCGAGCGCGCCGTCGTGCTTGGGCACGATGAAGGCGCGGATGGGCTGGTTGAGGCGGGCGGCGCACCACGGCGTGCCGGCGGTCTTCCAGTCGCCGGCGTGCGCGTAGATGGCGTAGTTCATGTCGTGCATGCCGATGTCCTGCGTGGCCTGGTCGACGTAGTTGCCGCGGACGCCGGGGGTGTAGAGCAGCGTCTGGCGGATGGTGTGGTCGTCGGGCTTGTCGGAGGCGTACTTGCAGTCGTTGAGCATGCTCACGCCGAAGGCGCCCGACGCGTCGGTCAGGTCGACCCACTGGTGGGCGGCGTACTCGAACTGCTTGGCGTGGCCGTTGCCGCGCTCGATGACGCCCGTCTGGATGTCGTAGGTGGCCTTCGGGTTGCCCGCGACGAGCGGGAACGCGGCCCGGAGCGATCGCTCGCGCGTGTTCCACTCGATGTGCGTGTGGAAGACGACCGTCTCACCGCCGCCACCCGCGGCCGAGTCGAGGCGGATGTCCTGCGTGAACGTGCTGCCCTCCTGCTCGCGCTCGACGCGGATCGCGCCGCGCACGGGCCCGGACTCGACGACGGTGATCTTGGGGTTCTCCGAGACGAACGAGCGGGCGGGCTTCTGGCGGTCGGCCCAGTCCTGGTTCCACGCCGGCCAGTTGGCGGGCTTCTCGTAGTGCAGGCCGAGGCGCGCCGGGCCGGTGAGCATCTCCTTGTTGAGCGCCTTGTCGAAGATGGATGAGACGTCGCCCGCGTCGTCGATCTTGACCGTGTAGCGGGCGTTGTCGATGGTGCGGTCGGTGGTCTTGATGTCGCTCTCGGGCGCGGGGGCCTTGCTCTCGCGGATGTCGTACACGGCCAGGCCCTCCCCGGGCATCTTGGCGCGGAGCAGCGCGCGGATCGTGCCGCCCTCTCGCGCGAGAACCTGCACCGGCGAGCGATCCCCCGCGGGGCCGACGGCCTCGAGCGAGGCGTGCGCATCCCCGGCGAACGGGATGGTGAACTCGACGACGTCCTCGCGCGGGCCCGCGAGCGGGTTGTAGAGCGCCAGCGCCGTCCCCTCGGCGCGGGTGTCCATGGAATCGCAGATCGCCCCGATGGAGTGCCGCTCGATGTCCGCCAGGACGTTCGCGGCGAGGATCTCGTCGTTCCAGGCGTACTCGTACGCGGGCGGGAGGCTCGTGCCGGGCAGGATGTCGTGCATCTGCGAGCCGAGGATGAGCGTCCAAGCGTCCTCGATGCGCTGGGCGGGGTAGGCGGCCGCGCCCAGCCACCAAGCGCCGAGCGCGGCCCGCTCCGCGGCGTCGGCCAGAAGCTCGTTCTTGCGGTTGCAGCGCTTCATGAACGCCTGCGAGGTGATCGAGCCGGCCGAGTGCTCGGTGAGCTCGAGCTCGCCCTTGTACTTGGGCAGGTTCTCCTGCATCTCCGGCGTGATGGCCTTGAACATCCAGTCGGCCGGGCCGGAGATGACCCGGGTGTGCCCGGTCGTGTGCACGGACTCCTCGACCATGCGGACCGAGGGCTCCTTCGGCGCGCCGCCCTGGTCGCCCGTGCCGAAGTAGTGATAGTCCACGTACACGCCCGACTTCGCGCCGTTGTTGTCGATGCGGGTCCCCCACTGCTCGCTGGTGGCGAGATTCTCCTTCACCTCGCCGACGTACGCGCCGGGGTCGAGCGCGGCGACCAGGCTGCGCCCGTCGGGGCCCTCCCACAGCCCCACCTTGAACGGGATCTGGCCGATCGCCAGGCCCCACGTGAGCTTCTGCGTGGAAAATCCCTTCAGGCCGCAGTGCACGAGAACACTCGGGAGCGCGGCGGGAAAGCCGAAGCAATCCGGGAGCATGTACTCCTCGCTGGCCACGCCGAACTCGTGTCGGAAGTAGCGGTTGCCGTAGAGGATGTGCCGCACGTACGACTCGGCGGAAGGCACGTTGGCGTCGTTCTCATCGACGGATGAGCCGCAGGGGAACCACTTGCCCTGGGCGATGTACTGCTTGAGCCTGGCGTACTCGGCCGGGTAGTACTCGCGCATCATCTGGTAGCGGCGCGACCCGGAAAAGTTGAACACGTAGC
>DASZWV010000010.1:0-9889 GCA_035546115.1 Phycisphaerales bacterium | reverse complement strand
ACGCGGAGTCGAAGGAAGCTACTGGGGATCGCCGTCCAACGCCCGAGTCGGTGACACGATCTATTCCGACGTGGAATCGGCTCCGCCTGGCTTCCACGGATACGAGGTCGGTTTTCGAATTGCCTCATCGGTCCCCGCGCCAGGCACGTGCATCGCCTTCGCGGGTGTGTTCACCATCTTCGGTGGATGCACCCGTCGAAGGGGAGCAGCGGATGCGACCGTGGACACGGATGCTCTGCATCTTCGTCGTCGTGCCCTGCGGTGCTATTCGAGCGCTGGCTGAGGGCCCCATCGTTGTCGAAGTCCGATTGGGCGGGTGGACCGGATCACGCGGGGCTCGCGCACCCTGCCCAGTCCTCGCACCCGGCTACTGCCTCGGCCTCGCGAGCGCTGCCTTCGCCTCCTTCGTGTCCACGATGCCGACCTTGCCCGACTTGTCCGTGCGGATCGGGATCACCAGGCTCCACGGCACCGTCCGCCTTTCGGGAGACGTTCGGCCCCACGCGTCGCAGAACCCCCGCGGGTAGGTGATGCCGGCTTCGTCGGCGGTCACCGGCGGGCTCTGCCACGGGACCAGGTGCGTCGCGCTCAGATCGGACCGCCCGTAGCCTCGCTGCACGTACGCCCAGCAGGAACAGTGGTTGGCCAGCGCGCCGTAGATGCCGGGGTCGAACGTGCGCAGGCCCGCTCGCTTGCCGTCGCCGAGGGAGATGGGAACGAAGACCGCCCCGCGGGGAGGGTCCGGCACGAGCGCTCGGAGCTGATTCATCTGATCGACATCCGCGAGGTATCGATCGCGGAACTCCGTCTGCCAGCCGACGCAGCAGACGGCCGCGGCGATCGCGACCGGCGCCAGGGCGGCCATCACGAGGAATCCGCGTTCTTTCCGGCCGGGGCGAGAGGAGTGCCCACGGAGCGCCGCCACGGCCGCTTCCAGCCCGGCCGCGAGCGCGATCGCGAGCCCCGCGCTCAAACCGTAGAGATGCCGGCTCCACAACGGCTGGTACGAAACGAGCGCGATGGGAAGCATGGAAGATGCGCCGAGGGCCAAACCGAATACCGCCAACCAGAACAGCCTCGCCGTCCGCCGCGGCGAGTTTCCCGCGTGCGAGCCCGGATCGGCCGGCGCGTTGCCAAGACCGAGCACCCACGCCGCGGCCAGAACCGCGAGCAGCACAATCGCGCCGAGCCCCCAAGGCGTGTGCGAGACCGCGTGGGATCCGATGCGGAACGCATCCACCATCGATTCACGCGCCCGGACGCCGAACGAAAGGTCCCACGTCATCTCGACGAGACGCACAACCTGCCTCCCGATGGCCTTGGCCCGAACAAGGGTCTGCGCCCCGCCGCGGCTCGACGACGGCACAGTCGCCACGAAAAGGGCGATATAGGCCAGCACGCCGCAGCAGCACGCGGCGATCGGCGACCACGCCCAGCGCGCCGAGGGGACCGGATCTGTGCCCTCGGGTCGAACCGCGAGGAACAGGAGCGGGAGCGAAATCACGGCCCCCGCCGGCTGCTCGTGCCAGCAGGCGATCAGAAATCCGGCGGCGCAGAAGAAGAACAGGCCACGCCCCGGCCGGGCGTCGTCCGGGCTCTTGCGGGCGCTCCATCGCGATACCAGCGCGCTCGCGACCATGATGAAGCACCCGACGCCCGCGACCGATCCGATCGCGCTCGGCCAGAGGACCGCCTCCATGGAGATCGGCGATACCAGGAACGCGCAGAGGGCGCACGCGGCCGCCACTCGCCCGAGCTCCGCGCGACGGAGGAACGCGTACAGCAGCACCCCGACCCCGAGATGGACGCACGCGACAACCAGATGGCTGATCCAGTCATGGTGCCAGAACACCGTGCCCATGCCGCACACGGCCAGCAAGTGGACCGGACGCCAGAAGTAGTTCCATCGTATGAACGGGCTGGCCGGCCACTGGTACGCATCCGTCTCGGGCACGCGCAGACTCACGGCCCAATCGTCGGAGAACTTTCCTCCATGAAAGCCGTAAAAGCCGGTCGCCACGAGCCAGAGCGCAATGGGAAAGAGCCACCACGCAACGGCCCATCGCGGGCGGCGCGTGCCGATGGTCGCGCCCCCGGGCAGGCCGGCTGGCGCGAGAGCGGGTCGCGGGTTGGAAGCTGCTTCTGACAAGGCGCTCAATGTACACCAAGCCGCGCCCGCGGGCGCGACCGACCCAGCGCCCGCACCCGGCGCCGATGGCGGGCCGCTCCGCGCGAGACCACGCCTTGCGCATGGAACTCCGCCCGCTGGACAGCATCAAGCCGAAGGGCCGCAACCCGCCCCTCAACGACGGCGCGGTGGAGGCCGTGGCGCGGTCGCTGGAGGCCTTCGGGTTTCGCCGGCCGATTGTCGTTGACAAGGACAAGGTCACCGTCGTCGGCCACCCACGCCGATTCTCCAGCCTGCTCCGCCCCCGCGCCGATACATCTCCAATGCCCGTCCCCCCGTTCGCATCCATCCGCGATGCCGCGCGCACCGCGCGCTCCCAGAATCCCGCCGGCCTTCCGGCCGGCGATCCGGCGACCGCTGCGCCCGAACCTCCCGCAACCGGCTCCGCGCCGGAGATTGCCGAACCCCTCTTCACACCAACCCATCTCCGCCGCGCAGGCGATCCCCTGTTCCGCTTCGATCCCGGCTGGCTCTTCCTGATCGCCGGCATGGTCGCCATCGCGCTCACCGTGCTCATCCCCGCGCAGCACGACCTCGACATCGCCCTCTGGCAGCGCGAGCGCGCCGCCACCATCGAGCGCCACCGCCAGGAGCGCATCGACCACTACGCGGCCTATCTCAAGGCCCTCGACAAGGGCGACGACGCCGTCGTCATGTCCCTCGCCGCCACCCAGCTCAACATGAGCCCCGTCGGCGTCGTGCCGCTTCCCGGAACAGTCACGCAGGACCCCACCGGCGTCTCCGCCTCCATCTTCCCCCACCTCGAGCCCGCCCCGCCCACGCTCCCCGGCAAGCCCATCATCACCGCCCGGTCCTCGATGCTCTCGCGATGGACGACCAGCGACCACGCGCGCCTCTGGATGCTCGCCGGCGGGGTGCTGTGCGTCCTCAACGGGCTGCTCCCCGCCGCGCGGCCCCCCACACGGATGGCGACGCCGGCGCTCCAGTGATCGCATCCCACGCGCAGGCCTCGACACGGCGCGACCGTGCAGCGCCGCACACGGCCCGGGCGGCTCCGCGCGGGCCCGGGTTTTCGCGCAGGCCTCCCCGGCAACCCGATAACACCCTCTCCCACGCGTGCAACCCGCACGCGCCTCACTCCCATGCCTGCACCTTCCCCGCCCGCTTGCACCGAGCGCCGCCCGAGCCATTCTCCCTGTTCCCCCTACGTCTTTTTTCGCATCCGTGCAACCCATGCCCCGCACGCGCATAGAACCTCGGACGAGCCATGGAACTGGCCCGTCGCCCGCGACGGCGGCCGCCCCACGCGGCCCGCACCCCCGCGGGTTACGACTCGATGAAGGTGTGTGGCGGAACCCCGGCCATCCTGCCGCGGGCGCGCGATCACTTCCCCTCCACGCACCACGGTTCCTTTCAGGCCCCTCGACGGGGATGGGTGTTGGTGGTGTGGCGGAAGGTGGGGGGGCGGGTTTCCCGGCGGCAACGACCGCCAAAGTGGTGTGATTTCAGGCCGCGTTCGGTCCGGTGTCTCCGGTGGCTCGCCCCTACGATTGAGGCTCAATGACGACCGTTCAGTCCAACGCCTTTCTCTATCTCGCGGTGCGGCCGGGCGGCGGCCGCAAGCTTGGCGTCCGCCAGGCCGGGAGCCTGCCCGCTCTTGCCCAGTCTCTCCGCACCGAGAACCAGCTCCTGGTGAAGTCCTGGCGCGTTCCCGGATGGGTCGCCCACGAGACCAACCTCACGCTCAAGGACCAGTCGGCCCTCAACGACCAGCTCGCGCAGCTCCTCTCCCGCGGGGTGCCGCTGGTCGAGGCGCTCGACGTCGTCACCCAGACCGTGGTCCCCAAGACCAGGCCGCGCATGGTCCGGCTGCGCGATCTTGTGCAGTCCGGCTCGTCCTTCGCGGACGCCTGCCGGTCGGTGGGGGGGTTCGACACCGTGCAGATCGCCGTGTATCGCGCGGCGGAGCGCTCGGGCGATCTCGCGGGCGCGGCCAAGGAGCTTGCCATGACCGCCCGCCGGCGTCTGGCCATCGCCGGCAAGGCCACCACGCTCATGATCTACCCGGCGATCGTCATGAGCATCTCGGTCGTCGTCGCCACGCTCATGATGCTGATCGTCGTCCCCATGATGGGCGAGGGCCTGGCCAAGAGCGACATCCCGCTCCCGTGGTTCTCCAAGGTCGTCATCGGGTCGGGCATGTGGATGCGCGACAACGTCCTTCTGCTGGCCATGATCGTCGGCGCGCTCGCCGTGCTCGCGCTGCTCGGCCGCTCGGTCATCATGAAGTTCCTGCAGCGCCTCACGCGCTCGCTGCCGCGCATCCGCGAGGTCATCCTGGCGCAGGAGTCCGCCCGCTTCTTCTCGGTCATGGGGGCCATGACCCGCACCGGCGTGCCCATCGCCGATGCGCTCGGCGTGGCCAACCAGGCCGTCAGCCACCCCATCATGCGCCGCCAGCTCGAGCGCCTTCGCAACCGCCTGATCGAGGGCGGCCTGCTCCGCACCCTCATCGACGAGGTCTCCACGCTTCCGATCGCCACGCGGCGCCTGCTGCTCGCGGCCGAGCGCTCCGGCGACCTCGAGAACGCGTTCCACACCCTCGCCGGCGACATGGCCGACGAGGTCGAGCGCACCAGCGCCCGACTGCTGGCCGTCCTCGAGCCGCTGCTCATCATCGTCATGTTCGTCCTCATCGGCGGCCTGCTGATGTCCCTCATGCTCCCGGTCATCACGGCCACCAGCCAGATGAAGCTCTAGTTTCCGGTCGTTCGTTCGGCACACACCATTTGGAGATTCCGACCATGCTGGCCCTGCTCAACCCCCGCAAGCGCTCCAAGGGCTTCACCCTGCTCGAGATGATGCTCGTCGTCGTCATCATCGGCGTGCTCATGAGCGTCGCCGTGTACAGCTTCGCCGGGCGATCCGACCAGGCCAAGAAGGCGGCTTCCATGCTCTCGATGAAGACCATCGGCTCCTCCGTCAAGCAGTACTACGGCGAGAAGAGCGTCTACCCCTCGCGCCTGGAGGACCTCGTCCCCAACTACATCGAGAAGGTCTACGTCGACGGCTGGAAGCGCCCGTTCGTCTACGCCGTCACCCCAGGCGGAACCCACCCCTTCACCCTCTACTCCACCGGCCCATCCGGCGAGACCGGCAACGCCGACAACATCGACTACTGGGAAGACGACACCACCACCACCACCAGCACCACCAGGTGATCACGTGCGACCCGCCCGTCCGACATCCTCGCCGCGCAACCGCGCCCTCACCCTCATCGAGGTCGTCCTCGCGGTCCTTCTGCTCTCGCTGACCATCAGCGTCGTCATGGGGGCGATCTCCTCGATGGCCGGCAACGACGCCTTCGAGCGCCGCCGCCTGGCCGCCAGCGAGATCGCCAACCGCATCATGCTCCAGTACCTCGACGATGAGAAGGGCCTCCCGCCCAAGACCGAGGCCATCGAGTACGGCGCCTTCCGCTTCCTCTGGCGCCTCGACAAGACGACCGCGACCATGGTCATCAACCGCAAGCAGGAGGCCGCCGGCGCCAACCTCCAGAAGCTCGACCGCTACCTGCTCGTGTGCGTCACCGTCTTCGACGCGCAGCAGGAGGGCAACTTCGAGGTCAAGGGCGAGCCGCTGGCCTACCTCACGCGCGTGATCGATCCCTACGCCCCGCGCAACCCCGACTCGATCGAGACCTACAGCACCGACATGAGCAAGATCCAGGAGATGATCCAGGGCATCGTCGGCTCCACCGGCTCGGACTCCAGCGCCGCGCAACTCCAGGGGAAGCAACGCCGATGACCACGCCCCGCCCTCCCCATCCCCCCCGCCCACGCCGATCCGCCCGGCGCGCCTTCACCCTCATGGAGGTCATGCTCGCGGCGACGCTCGGCATGATCGTCGTGTTCGCGTGCTTTGCGCTCTTCGAGGTCATGGACCGCGCCAAGAAGATCCAGAGCGACCGCCTCGAGGCGAACACCGAGATGGCCACGGCCCATCGCGTGATGCAGCAGGCGTTCCGCTCGCTGCTCATGAAGGACGCCGCCAACGTCCGCGACGACGACGTCAAGCAGCGCATCGCGGAGAACCTGCGCGACGCCGAGGAGCACCCCTACGCCCGCGACACCGACGCCGCGAACGCGCGATTCTCCCTCCAGCCCGACGTGTCCGCCCTCACGGCCGACGGCCAGCCGACCCAGTCGCTGGAGCTCACCCTCGTCACGCCCCCGATCCACGCCGTCTCCATGCTCTCCGACGCGGAGAAGGACGAGGCCCGCAACCTGCGTGAGATGCTCATGCAGCGCCAGCGCCAGCTCCACCTCTGGGACGACTCTTCCTCCTCGTCCTCGTCCTCGAAGGCCTCCGCCGACGCCGAGGGCAAGGACGCCGCCTCCGCATCGGCCACCGACTCCACCAAGTCCGCCGATGCCGCCGCCGCCGACGCCGCGGCGGCCCAGCGCGAGGCCGACCGCGCCGCCCGCCTGGAGGCCGCCGCCAAGGGGCTCACCGGCAAGGACGCCAACCCGGCGCAGCTCGACGAGGTCGCCGCCTCGCGCGACGACATGGAGGCGCCCCGCGCCCCGGGGCTTCGCGGCATCTTCGAGCTCCGCCCCGAGGATGACCCCAAGGTCCTCGCCCGCCTGAGAGACGCCCACGGCCCCGATGCGCCGAGCACCGCGATGGCCCTGTGGTGGCGGCAGATCCCCGTCGACGACGGCCTGGACGGCCTCGATGACAACGGCAACACCGTCGACCCGCAACTCCTCGACCTGGCCCGGCGCGCTCGCGCCGACAGCCCGCAGATCAAGCTCCTCACCGGCCTGAGCAGCGCCCACTGGCAGGTCTATCGCCGCCGCAAGATGTACCCGAAGATGTCGGCCATCCAGGCCAAGGAACTCCCCGCCTACGTCGAGTTCCAGTTCGAGACCGTCGGCGGCCGCCACGAGGACTGGCTCTTCGAGGTCGCCTGGTCCTATGGCCCCGATCCGGGCACCGTCCTGGCCAACAATGACATCCTCGCCGGCCCCGCCGACGCCGTCGCGGGCGCGGGCGGCGTGCCGACGCTCAACGGCCTCCCCGTCAACGTCCAGAACCTCATCAACCAGGCCGTCGCCCAGGGCACCCCCAACGGCTCGACGCCCAGCGCCGGCGCGGGCGGCAGCAAGGGCTCCTCCATCGTCGGCAACACCGGCTCGCAGTCGTCCCGCCCCGTGTCCCAGACCGGCGGCGGCTCGGGCGGCTCCATCAACGTCCCCGCCGGCGGCGCCAACGGCGCAACCCAGGCCGAGATCGACGCCATCCTCCGCCAGTTCGGTTTCAAGAGATAGCAGAAACTCCGGGGCCGCCGCGGCGGGCCGTCCCGGCCCGCCAGGCGAACCACATCGCTCTCCCCAATGCTCCGTGCCATTCACATCCCCGCACTCCTCCGGCGAGCACGAGCCTTCGCACTCCCGCTGGTGATCCTTGTCATACTCATCAGCAGCCTCACCGTGGGCCTTCTCCTCGAGCGGCACAGCGTCTCCTACCGCGCCGTCCAGCGACAGGTCAACAACTACCGCAACCACCACTTCGCCGCGGGCATCAAGGAGTGCGTCCTCCGCTGGCTCGACACGGCCCGCGGGCGCGTCGACCAGTCCATCGACGACGACGGCCTCGCCTTCACCATCGACGTGCAGGGCGAGGGGCGCATCGACGTCTACTTCTTCGACGCCCAGGGGACCATTCTCTCGGACACCAGCACGCTCACGGGCCGCCGCCGCGAGATCCTCGAGGACATGAAGTTTCTCCTGGACCAGGTCGATCCCGACCAGCTCGCCGACCTCCACCAGCGGCTGTACCGCCCGGTCGGCCCCCCGGAGATGAGCATCGACACCATCCCGGAGATCGCCCTCAAGGCCCTCTGCCTGGCCGTGGTGAACTCCCCGGAAAAGGCCCTGCAGACCGCGGCCGCCCTCGTGGCCCGGCGCGAATCCGGCAAGTGCAACCCGGGAGATATTGCGAACGTCCTGCGCGACCTGCCGATCGAGGAGCGCGAACGCAAGGAAATCGCCGCGATGCTCGTCCCCACGCCCGTCCTTTACGAAGTCCGCGCCGAGACCCGCGACGCCGACGGCACCCTGCTGCACAAGGCCAGCGGCCTCTACAAGCTCGACGAAAGCCGCAACGACACCTTCAAGCAGGGTGGCTGCTTTCTCACCTGGGACATCCTCCCCATTGACGATGATCGTCCCGGAGAGAACAGCAGATAGCCGAACATTCTCGTGGTTCGGAACGTGATAGGCACCGGCGTGATACGATTCTGACTCGGACCGGTTTGGAGTTATTCCCATGCACACCCATCGCCAGATCGCCAAGCGAAAGACCGCCCTCTGGCAGGGCGCGGCGGTTGCCGTGCTCCTTGCCGCCGGCGCCGCCATCGCCCTTCCCGGCGTGCGCGAGTTCCTCGCGCCCCCCGCGCCTGTGGAGAAGAAGGCCCAGGCCGCCCCCGCCGAGCCCACGACCGCCGCCGCCATCACCGCCCCGGTCGGCGAGGCCAAGCTCGCCCTCGACCGCGTCAGCGGCTGGTCGCCCAAACCCGCCGAGGCGCCCAGCGCGGCGGCCGAGCAGCCGAACACCGAGATCCCTCCGGCCCCCGCGCCGGTGAGCGACTGGGTGTACGCCGGATCGTTCATCAGCCCCTCGTCACGCACGGCGCTCATCAAGATCGACAACGACCAGCAGCTCCTCCCCCTCGACGCCGTGCTCAACGACACCAAGCTCGTCACCATCGAGCCCGAGTTCATCGAGATCGAGCGGGCCGGCGCACGCAAGCGCATCGACATCGCCCAGCGCACCGCCTTCTTCCCTTCCGATCCTCCCAAGAAGCCCGTCAACTTCCGCACATCGCCCCCGCCGCCCGGCGGCGCTGGCGCGCCCATGGCCGCCATGGCACGCCCGGGCATGCCCAATCCCATCCCGGTCTCCCAGCCGGCCCAGACATTCGAGCAGGCCCGCATGGCCGCGCTCGCCGCGCGTGAGGCCGCCGCCCGCGCCGCGGCCGTCCAGAACGGAGCGCAGGCCGGAACAGTCGAGATGAACGGCCAGAAGTACGACCAGAGCACCCGCGAGGAGGCGATCAAGTACCTGCTCGAGCCGGACCAGCCCCCGGAGGTCCGCCTGAAGTACCTCGAGACCATCGGCATCAAGCCCGGCATGCCCGTCGAGGCCGCGACCGAGATCGCGCAGAAGATGGGCCTGGACGTCAAGTCCGAGGCCGCCGTCGGGGCCTTGCAGGCGATCAGGCGGAACGCCGGCGTCAAGGACGGCGATCCCAAGGAAGGCAAATGAGCGGAGGCGTCGTCTGCTACATCGAGCGCACACCGGGCGGAGCGGGGATCCGTCGCATCCGCCTCATCGCCGCGGGCCTCGCGCGCCAGTGGACCGCCCCCGACCCGAGCACGGTCTCCAGCGTGGGCGGCGCTGATTCGCCGGGCCACTCCCAGATCAGCGTCGTCCACGCCGGCGCCACGTGGATCGCCGAGACCCTCAACCAGGTCGGCCTCAAGCGCCTCGCCGCCATCTGCGTCGACGCCGAGGGATCCATCTGCGCCTGGCTGAGCGCCCCCAGCCCCGAGCCCGCCATCGTCCGCGCCACCATCACCCAGTCGGGCGTCGACGGCGACGTCACCGGCGCGGGCGTCGGGGCCGCTCGCCTCATCGCCGAGAGCACCCCCGGCGGCGCGGCCTCCGGATTCA
>DASZWV010000009.1:0-5299 GCA_035546115.1 Phycisphaerales bacterium | reverse complement strand
GCGGATCGCCTGCACGCGGCGCTCGTGATCGGGGAGGCCGCCGTGGGAGAAGTTGAGGCGGAAGACGCCGACGCCGGCCTCGATGAGCTTGCCGATGGTTTCGGGCGAGTCGCTGGCGGGGCCGATGGTGGCGACGATCTTGGCGAGCGTGGGATGGGCGCGCCTGGCGACGGGAGGATCGGGTCGGCGCAACGATGATTCGCCGGGCTCGCTGCTCACTGCGCGCCCCCCTGCTCGGCGAGCGCGACGATGCGCCGGTATTGCTGGCGGAAGAACATGGTGTAGGCGATGAGCGAGCGCTTGCCGTGGTCGAGGTCTTTCCAGTTTCCGGTGTCGGCGGCGATCGCCTTGAAGTTGGCGGCGTTGAACTCGAGTTGCGAGCCGTCGCGCATGGTGTGGGTGGGCATGGCGTAGAAGGCTGTTTCCATTTCCGCGAGCGTGTCTTTGGGGAACGCGGGGTTTGCTCGTGCGGCGTTGAGGGCCCGCCAGGCGGCGCGGACGCCCTCTTCGGTGTCGATGCCGAAGGCGGCCATGAGCGGGGCGATGGCCGCGCGCCAGCCGCGGGATTTGACATCGCTCGCCTCGTCGAACGGGTTGGTCTGGTCCGTGAAGAAGCGGGAGTACTTCTCGTACATGATGCGGCGGACGGGCATGCGGCGGAGGGCGTACTCGTCGGGGCCGAACTTGCGCCCGGATGGATCGGTCGGCGTGTCGGGGCTTGCCTGGGCGATGGGGGGGAACTGCCAGAGGGCCTGGGCCTCTTCGGTGAGGCAGAACCTGATGAACTCCTTGGCGAGATCGAAGTTGGCCGCGCCGTTGAGGATGGTGGCGGGGTCGGCGTCGATGTAGACGGCGCCGGCCGGGTCGACGTATCCGACGCGCGAGGTCGAGGGGTCCTGGCCGGGCTTCAGGAGGGATTGGCCCTGGTAGCGGCCGTAGAAATCGATGGCGAGGCCGGCGGCGGCGTCGCCCTGGCTGACGTCGATGGGCGGCTTGGTGCTGGAAGAGGCGAAGTAGCGGGCGTTGCCGCACATCTCGCGGAGGGTGCGCCAGCCGTCCCAGCCTTCCTTGTTGAGGATTGAGTCGAAGGTTGTGGCGACCGAGCCGGACTGGCGGCTGTCGGCAAGGGCGACGAGGTTGAACAGGCGGGGATCGCAGAGATCGTGGAAGGAGGTGGGGTCTTTCCGGACGCCGATCTGGCGGAGGACGTCGCGGTTGAAGACGATGCCGAAGCCGGAGAGGGCGGTGCCGATCCAGTACTGGTCGGGGTCGTAGAGGGGCTGGACGCCGATCTTGTTCTCGCCGAACCAGTCGTCGAGTTGCTCTTTGTCAAAGCCGGCGGGCTGGGACAGGCGGTACTCGACGGTTTCGCCGTGGGGGCCGATGGCCTTTCTAAGGCCCTTGAGCTTGCCGTGCTCATAGGAGCCGCCGCCGAAGAAGAGATCGCACCCGGCGACGCCGGGCTCGGCGCGGCCCCGGGCGTCGATCTGGCCGTTCTTGGCGGCGGCCTCGAGGGTGGATTCGAGCTGCTTGATGATGTCGCTGGTGCCGCCGGGGGTGCGCCAATCGACGGCGACGTGGGAGCCGTGGGTGCGGAAGTACCAGCGATCGAAGGCGGGGCCGAACTCGTCGCAGATCTGCTCGACGTGCGGGGTGATGATGACGAGCTTGGGGCTGCCCGGGGGTGCTTTCACGCCGCGCGAGCGGGCGCCGGCGGTTGCCCGCACGAAGAAGGGCAGACTGAGCACGAGCACGAGAGCGATGATGACGCCGAGCCGCTGGCCCATGGGGCAGAGTGTATCAGGCGCGAGGGGCTGGTTCGCCGAGCACCATGGCGCGGGCGTTCTATGCTCCGTGCCATGGCGGACACACCCACCTCCCCCACTCCCGTCGCGATCGTGACCGGCGCAGGGTCCGGGATCGGGCGCGCGACGGCGCTCACGCTGTCCCGCTCGGGGCTGTCGGTCATGCTCGTGGGCCGGCGGATGGAGCCGCTGATGGAGACGGCCGCGCAGATGCCCGAGGGGGCGGAGTCGATCTGCACGGTCGCGGATGTCTCGGACCCGGCGAGCGGGCAGCAGATTGTTTCGGCGTGCGTGGATCGGTTCGGGCGGCTGGACGTGCTGGTGAACAACGCGGCGCTGGCGCCGCTGCTGCCGATCGAGAAGACGGATGCGGCGACGATCGAGCAGGTGTACATGACGAATGCGGTCGGGCCGGCGTGCGCGATCGCGGCGGCGTGGCCGGTGTTCATCAGGCAGCACGCGGAGGGGCGGATGTGCCGGCTGGGGCACCGGGTGGTGAATGTTTCGACGCTGGGGACGTCGGACCCGTTCGCGGGGTTCTTTGCGTACGCGGCGAGCAAGGCGGCGATGAACGTGATGGCGGCGAGCTGCGCGAACGAGGGGAAGCGGTACGGGGTGAGGGCGTTCTCGGTGGCGCCGGGGGCGGTGGAGACGCCGATGCTGCGGAACATTTTTTCGGACAAGGTGCTGCCGCCGTCGCGGTGTCTTTCGCCGCAGGCGGTGGCGGAGGAGATCCTGGCGTGCGTGATGGGCGAGCGGGAGAATCTGAATGGGCAGACGATTTTTCTGCGGGCGACGTGAGGGGGTTTCGGGCGTGAGGGGCACGTGTGTAGTCGCTGTGGTGGCGCTCGCGGCGCTGGCGGTCGGCGGGTGCGCTTCCTCTTATCGCGCCGGCGACGACGCGGCGATCGCGAGGGACGCCAGCACCGTCGAGGTTGTGCTGGACTCTCTGCACGATGCGGCTTCAAAGGCGGATGGGGAGCGGTACTTCGCGCTGTACGCCCCCGAGGCGGTGTTTCTTGGGACGGATGCGAGCGAGCGGTGGACGCTCGACCAGTTCAGGGCGTACGCGGAGCCGCTGTTCGCGAAGGGGCGGGGGTGGACGTACGCGCCGATGCAGCGGCACGTGCACGTGGAGCCCAACGGGTGGGCGGTGTTCGATGAGTTGTTGACGAACGCGAAGTATGGAACTTGCCGCGGGTCGGGATCACTGCGGCGCACGTCGGCGGGGTGGAAGATCGTGCAGTACGACCTCTCGGTGCCGATTCCCAACGACCTGCTGGGAGGATTTGCGGCGACGATCCGGGCGCGGGAGCGCTCGGGTCCGGCGCATCCTGACAACTCTCGATGATCGTGGCCGATCACGACTGTTGCTGGCGATGGCGCTGGTCGATCTCGAGCTCGATCTCGCGCTCCTCCTTGGCGCGCATCAACCCGGCCGCCCAGACGACGATCCACGCGACGGCGTATCCCATCCCGACCCACGTGAGCCCCACGGCCGCCGAGTCCCATCCGCCGTGGAGGTACATGACAACGCCGACGCCGATAAGGCCCACCGCGCCGAGGCCGACCATGACCCAGGGCCAGACGCGGCGCTCGTGCGGGTTGGCGCCGGGGCCGTCGGGGGTCTTCTCTTCCGCGCGGAACATCTCTGCATCGGACGCGTGGGGCTCGGGGCGGAGGATCTCGCCGAGCGGCTCGCCGGTGTGCTTGTCCACCACGACGACGTCTTCGACGATCAGGCGCCGCTGCTCGGGGGCTTGCGCAGCGCCGGCGCGCGTGGACGAATCCTGCCCGGATGCCCGAAACGCACCGTTCGTGTTCTGGCGAGAGGCCGCGGTCATGTTGCACCTCACATCGTGGATTGCGCCCGAGTATTGATACGCTCGGTAGGTGTGTCCGGGGGCGGCATTTGGGCGGAATCCGGGTGCATTCGGCATCTCATCAGGGACTCATCCCGGGTTCATTTTCAGGGGCGTCGGCGCTACTCTTGGGCCCGCTCGGTACCGCCCCACTCTGACACGCAGGGAGCCACGCATGGCCACCACCACCCCATCGACCAACGCGATGCTTCATTCCGATACGCACGTCACGCTGCCGCACGATTCCAACCAGGCGCTCGGCCTCGGGCACTATGCGCTCGACTTCATGTGGGCCAAGCCGGGGAGCGAGGGGTACGCGGAGCCGGATCGCATGGTTCTTGACAGGACGGAACTTTTCCACACTGACGCGAGTCTGTGCGGGATTTCCGCCCTTGCGCTTGGCACGAATGCGCCGAACCTGCTTCGGCGCGAGGCGTTGACGTATCCGACGGCCGCGGCCGGGAAGGGGACGCTCGCACCGGCGTTCGGGGCGAAGCGACCGGGTGCGACCGTGTTCGGGTCGCGGCTGATGGTGCAGCCCGAGAAGGCGGTGGTGGCCAACGCCGCGGCGGTTCGCGAGTGGGATTCGAACGGGACGAACTTCGGGTACAACCCGACGCTCGGGCACACGGCGGGAGAGTTCGGGCACAACGACTTTTACGCGGTGCCGATCGCCGCGGCGCAGCTTGCGGGGCTGGATGGGGCGGCGGCGGTGAGGGGGATGGTGCTGCTGGATGAGATCCGGGGGCGGCTGGCGGAGGTGTTCAGCCTCAAGACGTACAAGATCGACCATGTGGTGCACGGGGCGATCGCGAGCGCGGCGACGTTCGGGGCGATGCTGAGGGCGACGCCGGAGCAGATCGAGTCGGCGATCGGGATGTTCGTGTCGCACTCCATCCCGTTCCGGGCGATCCGGGCGGGGAAGCAGCTCTCGGACTCGAAGGGGGCGAGCGCGGCGATCAGCACGGAGGCGGCAATCCTGTGCATGAAGCGGTCGATGATGGGGTTCATGGGGCCGCGGGATATCTTCCGGAACCCGGAGGCGATCTTCCGCATCTTCGAGGGGCCGGGGCAGATGTTCGTGAAGAAGGGCGCCGAGGCATCGAGGCAACGGGGCATCGAGGGGGAGAACGGGAAGGCCGGGGGCTATGCCTCGCCGTTTGATCTCGTGCTCGGCAAGCGCGGGAGCGACTTTGCCGTGATGGGGATGCACTTCAAGCTCGGGCTGTATGAGCACCAGTCGGCGGGGGCGCTGCAGGGGCTGATCGACCTGATCAACAAGACGCCTTCGCTCCTGAACGACCCGAAGGGCGGGGACATCCGCTCGATCACGGTCACGGCGTACGAGCCGGCGTTCGGGATCATCGGGGACCCGGCGAAGCGCGACCCGAAGACGCGGCAGTCGGCGGATCACTCGATGCTGTACCTCGTGTGCACGAAGCTGCGCAAGGCGCTGGAGGCGCGTGCGAAGGGGGTGAGCGCGTTCGACTTCAAGTCGCTGATGCTGCTGCCGCGTGACTTCTCGGCGGATGCGATCAGGCATCCGGTGACTCGGGCGCTGATGGAGAAGATGACGTTCAAGCACGGGGGCGAGGAGTACGACCGGCGCTATCCGGACGGCATTCCGACCTC
>DASZWV010000008.1:0-13087 GCA_035546115.1 Phycisphaerales bacterium | reverse complement strand
TCCGCGCGATTGCCGCGGCGGCGTCTCGCCCGAGGAGAAACTCGCGGCCGTGCGTTCTCTCGCGCTCGATCCGCGCCACCCGATCGTGATGGTCGGAGACGGCGTGAACGACTCCGCCGCGCTCGCGGCGGCGAATGTCGGCGTTGCCGTCCGTGGAGGCGCGGAGGCAAGCCTGGCCGCGGCCGACGTGTCCCTCTCTCGCGAGGGGCTTGCGCCGCTGGTCGAACTCTTCGAGGGCGCTCGCCGGACGATGCGGACAATTCACTGGACGATCGCCTCCTCGATCGCGTACAACGTCCTGGCCGCGACGCTCTCGATGAGCGGGTTCATCAGCCCTCTGCTCGCGGCGTTCATCATGCCCGCCAGCTCGTTCACCGTGGTGACGATCTGCGTGCGCTCGAAGGCCTTCCGGCAGCGCGCCCTCGGGCGGGCCCGCCGGGAGAGCGTGATCGAGGAGGGTGTTCCGGCCGCGGCGGTCGAAAACGATGCGGAAGGAGTCCCCGCATGAGCGTTCTTTTCATCATGCTCCCGGTCGCGTTGCTCATCGCCGGCGGTGCTGTGATCGCCTTCGTGCGGGCCGCCCGCTCGGGGCAGTACGACGATCTGGACACCCCGGCTTGCCGGATGCTCCTGGACGATGATGCCCCGCCGCAGGCTGCACGCGGGCAAGCGGATGGTCGTTCCCGCCGGCAAGGCTGAACAACTCCCCTCGGTGTCGCTTCAGGAATGTCGGCCAGGACGGCAGGGGCGTCAACTCCGCGCCCAGCCGCACGCGAAGAGGCTCTACCATCGGCCCCGATCCCGGGAACCGCCATGGCCTCCATCACGACCTCCACAACCCGCTCCGACGTTTCGCCGTCGCCCCTTTGGGCGGTTCTGTCGCTCACGTTTCTCTGTTCCATCGGCTCCGCCGTCATCTACGGCGGCGTGTTCTTCCTCGCCAAGGACCACTACGGATTCGGCCAGACCGGAAACTTCCTGCTGGCGCTGCTGTTCGGCGTGCTGTACATCCCCGCGGCCTTCGGCGCGGGCGCGATGCAACGGGGGCTGCGTGATCGCGGCGTCTCGCCCCGCGCGATCCTCACGGCCATGATGCTCGTCATGGGCGCAATCTGCTTCTTCCCATGGCTCGCCGAGCGAGCCGCCGCGGGCTCCTCATCCCGGTCGGCCTGGCCCATCTGGCTGGTCATCGCGGTCTACGCCCCGGTCTCGGGCATGATGTGGCCGCTCATCGAGTCGTTCCTCGCCGGCGGGCGCACCGAGCAGCAGCTGCGCGCGGCGATCGGCAAGTTCAACGTCGCCTGGTCCTCGGCCATCGCGCTCACCTTCTTCGCGATGGCCGTGCTCATCAGCTCGCACGCGCTGCTTCTGCTCGCGTTGCTCGGCGTGGTGCACCTGATGGCGATCGGCATCGTGCTGCGGTTCCCCCCCGCCCCGGCGCCCCACCCCCACCACGAGCACCACGAGCGCCCGCTCATCTACCGCCAACTCCTCGCGTTCCTGCGCATCATGCTCCCGGTCTCGTTCATGTTCATCAGCACGCTCTCGCCGTACATGCCCGCCGCCCTCGACAAGCTGCGCGTGCCCCTCCTGTGGCAGACGCCCCTCACGGCGACCTGGTACTCCACCCGCGTGCTCACCTTCCTGGCCATGGAGCGGCGGCACGGCTGGCACGGCCGGTGGACGGTTCCCATCCTCGGCTCCCTCCTGCTCCTGGCCTCGTTCGCGTGGATGATCCTGGTCCCCGGCCTGTTCCCCGGCGGGCTCGCCATCCCGCTCTTCATTGTCGGGCTGGCCGGATTCGGCGTCGGCGTCGGAATCGTGTACGCGTCGGCCCTGTATTACGCCATGGAGGTCGGCCACTCCGGCGTCGATGCCGGCGGCGCCCACGAGAGCCTCATCGGGCTCGGCTACACCGTCGGCCCGCTATGCGGCCTGTGCGGAATCGAGGCCGCAGCCACCGAACTCGTCGGGAATGACTCCGCAACGCTTGTCATGCTGGGCGTCGTCAGTCTCATCGCCCTCACCGCCGGCGGCATCGCCCTCTCGCGTGCGGCCCACTTGGTTCGCCAAACCGGGCGATAGCGACTCCCCGGTTCGTGCCGGAATCCTGCTCCTTGGGCGTCCTGATGATGGGACGCGGTACGGATGCCGCATCCGCGGCAACCTGGCATGCCACGCCCGGTAGCCATGGTCTGAGCCCCGAATGATCGGGGGGATGCCGGTTTCGGGGATGCCCTTTCCAACCCGTTCTCCACACAACCCCGAAGTTGGCCGATCGCATGCCCGCGCGTCGATGGTCCGGTGCATTTGTGGCTCGCGGAGTCTGGAACGTTCTCGGACCTGGCAACGTACCCTTTTCCGGCGGCTCGTGTGTTGCCGCCTTTGAGTCAGGAGTGTCCATGAATAATCGTCTGGCTGGCCGCGGGTCGTTGTTGTCGATTGCCGGCTTGGCTGTGGCCATGTCCGCGAGTTTCCTTGTCGCCGCGGCCCCTCCCCCGGATCAGCCGCTTCCATCGCAGGTCACCTCGCTCGACGGCCTCTCGGTCCGAACCTGGGCCGATGCGAGGGAAGGAAACCTCGACGACCTGCTCACCCAGCTTCGCAATCTCCCCGCCGGCGACACCCCGGGCCTGAGCGCATTGCGGGCCAACGCCGAATCGCTCGAGAAGAACCTCGCCAAGCGCGAAGAGCTTCGCTCGAAGAAACTCGCCGAGCTCAACAAGAAGTTCGACGAGCAGATGAAGAAGGCCGACGAGGCAAAGCCCGAGGACAGCAGCGATGCCCTCAGCGAGGCCCTGAAGACCGCGGTCGAAACGTTCCTGGTCATCAAGCCCGACACGAAGGAGTCGTTCAAGCACGACGCCCGCATCACGGACCTCATCCACCGCGCCGACGTCGCCGCGAGATCGAACGAGAAGGAGGGCAAGTGGTTCAAGGCCAACGAACTCTTCTACCGCCTGCACCTGCTCCTCGAGGAGGAGGGCACCTACAAGCCCGACACCAAGCGCCTCGGCCTGCGGCTCCGCATGATCCGCATGTACGCACCCGAGGAGTTCTGGAAGCTCCGCAACGACGAGCGGCTGAAGGAAAAGAAGTCTCCCCTCCCGCCTTACAACGGCCTGGGCGAGAACTTCCGCGACAAGCTCGACGGGATCGACTCGGACATGGTCCGGCGCGCGGTCCTCGCCGCCAGCCGCCAGCAGATCGACACCCGCGACGGCCCGAACAAGCTCACCCTCAAGGACCTGATTCTCAGCGGCATCGACGCGCTCCGCACCCTGGCGACCACCTCCGACCTCAAGTCCGCCTTCCCGGAACTCGGCAACAAGGACAAGTCCGACCAGTTCATCGCCTTCCTCGACGACTGGCGCGACCGCCTGAAGACGCCCGGGATGGTCGCCACGGATCGCTCGCTCCGTGATTTCATGGAGCAGGCCATCAACGAGAGCACCGAGACCGTCCAGCTCGGCTCCAACGTCGTGCTGCACGAGTTCGGCAACGGCGCCATGGGCCGCCTCGACGACTTCTCCGCCATTATCTGGCCCGACGAGGTCACCCGCTTCAACCGCATGACCGAGGGCAAGTTCCGCGGCGTCGGCGTGCAGATCCAGATGGACGACGAGACGCAGATGATCAAGGTCGTCTCGCCGCTCGAGGGCACGCCCGCCCAGCGCGCCGGCATCAAGACCAACGACCTGATCAAGAAGATCGACGGCAAGTCCGCCGTCGGCATCTCGCTGGACCAGGCCGTCGATCTGATCACCGGCCCCGTGGACACCACCGTCACCATGACGATGGAGCGCAAGACCGACAAGACCGACGAGAACGGCCACGAGATCACCCAGGACATCGACTTCAAGCTCGCCCGCGCCGAGATCGACCTCCCCAGCGTCAAGGGCTGGCGTCACTCGGGCAACCACGAGACCGACTGGGACTGGATGATCGACCCGGCCAACCGCATCGGGTACGTCCGGCTCCTGCAGTTCACCGACAACACCACCCACGACCTGCGCGAGGCCGTCCACCAGATGCAGATGCAGGGCCCGCTCAACGGCCTCATCTTCGACCTTCGATTCGATCCGGGCGGTCTGCTCACCGAGGCCGTCGGCGTCGCGAACACCTTCATCGATCGCGGCGTGATCGTTTCCACCGAGGGGCTCGTGCAGCCCGAGGTCAAGACCGCCAGCCCCGGCGAGGCGATGCTCAAGGACACCAACGTCATCGTCCTGATCAACGAGGGCTCCGCCTCCGCGAGCGAGATCGTCTCCGGCGCGATCCGCTACTACGCCGACCACGACGACATCCACGCCCTCGTGCTCGGCCAGCGCTCCTTCGGCAAGGGCAGCGTCCAGAACGTCTGGCCGCTCACCAACGACCCGCGCGGCGCCAAGATGAAGCTCACCACCCAGTACTACAAGCTGCCCGATGGGCGAATCCTGCACCGCAAGCCCGGCTCCGTGACCTGGGGCGTCGAACCGCACCTGAAGATCGACATGCTCCCCGACACCGAGTCCGACGCCATCAAGCTCCGCACCGATGCCGACGTCGTGCCGATCGACCAGAACGGCAAGGTCATCACGACCGCCAAGACGCCCGACCCCCAGAAACTCCTGGACGACGGCCTCGACCTGCAGTTGCAAACCGCTCTGGCCATCCTCCAAGCCCAGGCCGCGGCCCATTCCCAGGTGCAGGCCCGGATGCCCGACGCCGAGCCGCGGCGCTAAGGCGCCCCCAGTTCGAAGGTTTTTCACACGCCCGCCGGGCAACCGGCGGGCGTTTTCATTCCTACGATTGCACGAACAAGACCCGTCCGGCCGCCCCGACGCGCCCGGCCCTCTCGCAAGGACGATTCATGGCCTCCGCCACAAAGGCTCCCGAGTCCGGCTCCCCCACCGCTTCCACACCGATCCGCCGCGGCATCTCGGCCTCGCTCCCCCCGGCCACAGTGCACAAGTGGCTCAAGGACATGCTCCTGATCCGCGAGTTCGAGATTCGCTGCGCCCAGGCGTACCAGCAGGCCAAGATCGGCGGCTTCTGCCACCTGTACATCGGGCAGGAAGCCTGCGCGATCGGCACCATCAACTCCGTGAACCCCGACGACCCGGTGGTCACGGCCTATCGCGACCACGGCCACGCACTGGCCCGCGGCATGGATGCGGGCGCCTGCATGGCCGAGATGTTCGGCAAGGCCACCGGCTGCGCCAAGGGCAAGGGCGGTTCGATGCACATGTTCGACCGCCCGCACTGGCTCTTCGGAGGGCACGGGATCGTCGGCGCCCAGACGGCGCTCGGCGCCGGCCTCGCGTTCGGCGCCCGCTACGAGTGGGAGGTCCTGAAGCGTTCGGTCTCGAAGCCCGACGGCTCGCCGGCCGCCGCGGAGGACAAGCTCCCGGCCAAGAAGAAAGTCTGCCTCTGCTACCTCGGCGACGGCGCGCTCAACCAAGGCGTGCTGCACGAGTCGATGAACCTCGCGGGCCTGTGGAACCTGCCCGTCATCTACATCGTCGAGAACAACCGCTACTCCATGGGCACGGCGATCGAGCGCGGCACGACGATGGCCCACGACCTGCGAGCCAAGGGCGCGGCCTACGGCATCGAGAGCCTCAAGATCTCCGAGGATGAGGGCCTCGACGTGCTGCGGCTCTACGACAAGTTCAAGCCCTTCGCCGATGAGTGCCGCGAAAAGCAGCGCCCCGGCTTCGTGGACCTGCACACCTACCGCTACCAGGGCCACTCGATGTCGGACCCGCAGAAGTACCGCACCAAGGAAGAGGTCGAGGGCGTCAAGAAGAAGGACTCGATCGACCAGCTCGCGCTCTACTGCATGAACGAGAGGAAGTCGCTCACCGAGGAGCAGTTCATCGCCATGCAGCGCGAGGTGAAGGACATCGTGGCCCACGCCGTGAAGTTCGCCGAGGAGTCTTCCGCGCCGGAGCTGTCGGAGCTTTACACCGATGTGTACGCCAACCCGCAGCCGAACCTGAGCCCGATCCGCGAGTACACGCACGGGGCGAAGAACCCGCTTCTTTGAGCAAAGACCATGACCACGGACGAGATTCGCAAGGCCATTCGCAGCCAGCCGTTCAGGCCCTTCACTCTGCGTCTGGCAAGCGAACAAGAACTGTTCGTCGATCATCCGGAGTTTGTTGCACTCTCCAAGGGCGGTCGAACACTGGCGGTGTTCTCAACCGACGACAATGCCTTTGCGATCATCGACCTCCTGCTGGTGGAGCAGATTCGCTTCGGCGCAAATGGATCACATCGCCGGAAGTCCGCGTAGTGATCCCTCCACCGGTCCTCGCCCGCCTCTCCGCCTGCCCCCGCCCGCTCCTGTTCGTCACTGTCGGCGGCGTACATCATTGCGGCTTCGGGTCGGACAACACCGCCGGGGAGTTGGGGAGCCTGCCCATGCACACACGGGCGGTCGGCCGCGGAGCGCACGCATGATCATCGCTGTGCTCGCGCAACAGGGAACGTTTGGCGTCTTCGCCGGCACCTATTGCTGCGCGATTCCGTTGGGCTTGGCTCTTGTGCTTGGTGTTGTGTACTTCGGCGTGCGGTATTTCGCGAATCGGCGGCCGCGTTGATATTCAAGGGCCGCCGATATTGTGGCCAAAGAGCACGAACTGACGGCCCAGGGCAACCGCGAGGGCGATCATTATTCCGAAGACCACCTCGGCGATAAGACTCGCGAGGAAGAGCGCTCGGCTGTTCTTCTCCTCGTTGAACAGGATGTTGTAGATCAGGAAGCCAATCCACGCAAACAACCCGACAAATGGAACGATGATCCCCACACCACATACACCCCAAAGCGTTTGGTCGTTCCTGAATGCCGCGACGGTTCCGCCAATCCACCCGACGAGACTGGCAAGGCCAATGACCACCATTCCGATCATGAATCCTTCCGCACCCACCAGGGGCACGCAGGCGATTGCACAGAGAATGACGGTCTCGATGAGAAAGATCTTCCAGAACGGCGTTCCAACATCCGACGTCGCGTAGCGGTTCGAGTACTTCAGCGGCTTGACCTTCGGCTCCTTCTTCTCCTTCTCCCTGATCACCGCCGTCTTCAGGTTCTTCCCCGTCTGCGAGTTGAACCCGCACCGCGTGCACACCACCGCGCCGTTCGGCATCGGGTTCCCGCACGCCGTGCACGCCACCGCGCCCACCATCGGCGAGTTTGAGATCAGGTCTCCGAGCAGATTGCCATCCCCGGGCGAAGAGCTGCTCTTGACCACCGGCCCCTTCTTCGGCGGCGGAGGCGGCTGCAGCTTCGCTTGCTCCCGCGCCTGCGCACGGGCCCGAGCCTGCGCCTCGGCCTTCTGCTGGCACTCCCCCGCGCACATATACCGCCCGGCGGCATCCTTGACGCGCAGCTTCCCCGCGACGTTCGCGCCGCACACCACGCACACCTTCGCCGCGGATTCCGCCGTCGCCATGTGAGCCGATCCTCTCGTCAACCGACAGCCCGCCGCCGAGCCCCAGGTCTTGCCCCCCGACCGCTCCTTTCCCGCCTGAATCAGGATACATCAAGTCGCATCCCGCTTCCTACCCCCCACCCTCCTAGCATTCGCGCTCGATCCTCACACGACCCAAACGCGTGGCCTTCCGGCCACGCGTGATCGGCCCCGGCGACATCCCCATGGCATTGACGCTCGATCCCACCGCAGATCACAAACTCCCGGAAGGAACCCGCGAGATCAGCTTCCGAGAAGCCCTCCGTGAGGCCATGAGCCAGGAAATGCGACGCGATCCCCGCCTGTTCCTGGTGGGTGAGGAGGTCGCCCAGTACAACGGGGCGTACAAGGTCTCCCAGGGCATGCTCGAGGAGTTCGGCCCCCACCGCATCATCGACTCCCCGATCAGCGAGAACGGCTTCGCCGGCCTCGCCGTGGGCGCCGCCATGTACGGCCTGCGACCCATCGTCGAGTTCATGTCCTGGTCGTTCTCGCTCGTCGCCGCGGACCAGATCCTGAACAACGTCCCCAAGATGCTCTACATGTCCGGTGGCCAGTGGGGATGCCCGGTCGTGTTCCGCGGCAACAACGGCGCGGGCGGGCAGCTCGGCTCCACGCACTCGTGGACGGTCGAATCCATGTACGCGACAGTCCCCGGCGTGAAGATCGCGATCCCCTCGTGCCCGGCGGATGCCAAGGGCCTGCTGACGACGGCCATCCGCGATGAGGACCCCGTCTTCCATCTCGAGTCCGAGCGCATGCTCAGCGACAAGGGCCCCGTGCCCGAGGGCGACTACGCGATCCCCTTCGGCCAGGCCGCGCTGCGCCGGGGCACCTGGTCCGGCGAGCGCAACAGCGACGTGACGCTCGTTTCCTTCGGCCGCCCGGTCAACTTCTGCCTCGAGGCGGCCGACGAACTCGCCAAGGACGGCATCGCGTGCGACGTGCTCGACATGCGGACGGTCAAGCCGCTGGACATCAACTCGATCGTCGAGTCGATCAAGCGGACCAACCGCGTCGTCGTCGTGGATCAGTGCTGGCCCTTCGCGAGCATCGCGAGCGAGGTCATCACGCAGGTCTGCGAGCACGGGTTCGACTACCTCGACCACCAGCCGCTTCGTGTCAACACGGACGACGTTCCCACCCCCTACGCCAAGAACCTCGAGGCCGAGTATCTGCCGCACAAGGGGAAGATCATCGCGGCCGTGCGATCAACACTCTCATGAGCCTCTACCTGTCCGAACCGACGGGCATCGCCGCGAGGCTGCTCGACTCGTGCCTGTATTCGCCCGCGATTCCTCGCGTGTTCCTGTCCATTGAGAAGGTGGGCTGCTCGTCGCTCAAGCGGTGGCTGATCGGCATGACCGAGCCCGCGACGCTCTCGAGGCCGTCTCTGCGAATCCATCCCTACGCCCGCGAGCGATTCTCCCTGTCGCGCCTTCCGGCCCAGGAAGCCGCCGACATCCTGGCCTCCACGCCCATCCTCGCGTTCGTGCGCGATCCGATCGACCGGCTCCGCTCCGGCTTCATCGAGAAGTTCGTCTACGTCTCGAGCGATGAGCTCATCCCTCCCGCTCGCGACCTGCTCGCCTTCGCCGGCCAGCCGCCGAGCCGCGGCCTGTCGTTCCGCGAGTTCGTCCGCTTCGTCGGCACGCAGCGGCCCGAGCGGCTCGACCCCCACTGGCGTCCGCAGCACGCCTTCTTCGAAGGCCTCCCGCTCCGCAATCTGTCGATCATGCCTCTCGAGCGCATGAACGAGGTCCTGTACTCGATCGCCTGCGAGCACGACCGCCCGGATTGCCTGACGCCCGCCCTCAACATCACCGACAAGACCCCCGCCAGGCGCGGCATCCTCGCGGACATGCTCTCCTCGGATCTGTACCGCGAGCAGCTCCGCCCGCCTCGAGAGGAACTTGTGGACGATGACATCGTCTCGCTGGTTCGCGAGAAGTTCGCGCCCGATTTCGCCCTGCACGCCGATGCGTGCGGGCGGGCCCTGGCCGGCTCGTTCGCCTCCCCCTGAAGCGCCTTCCCGACGCTACCATCCGCGATTGTTTCCCGCCTCTCGGAGCCGCCTCGAATGTCGATCGAAGTCAAGATGCCCCGCCTCTCCGACACCATGGAGCAGGGCACCGTCGTGCGCTGGGCCGTCAAGCCCGGCCAGAAGGTCAAGTCCGGCGACGTGATCGCCGACATCGAGACCGACAAGGCCACGATGGAGCTCCAGACTTTCGACGACGGAACCGTCTCCGAACTCGCGGTCGCCGAGGGTGCCACCGTCAAGGTCGGCACCACCATCATGAAGCTCGACGACGGAGCGCCGGCCGGCGCTTCGAACGCCGCCGCCGGCGCCGCCTCCGCGGCCGCGGGCTCCGGCAAAAAAGCGGAGACGTCAGCCCCCGCTCCCGCGGCACGCGCTTCGGCGGCAACCACGCCCGCACCGCAGACCCTCCGCGAGCACACCAACGGCGATCGAGTCTTCGCCTCTCCGCTGGCCCGAAAAATCGCGGAGGAGACCGGCGTCGATCTGCACCATCTCCACGGCTCCGGGCCCGGCGGACGCATCGTCCGCAAGGACGTAGAGGCCGCGGCGGGTCCCGGATCGACGCCCCAGCGCATCGAGCCGGCACTCCGCAAGCCCGCCCCCGACGGGCGCGGCACACAAGAGCCGGCGAAGATCTCGAACCTGTCGGCCGGCAACGTCCCCGGCTTTGCGCTTCCCTCCGGCGGCACGCCCCTGGTTTCACGCTCGATCCCGCTCTCCAACATGCGGGCGACGATCGCCAAGCGGCTCGTGCAGTCCAAGGCGACCATCCCCCACTACCAGGTCACCGTGTCGGTTCGCATGGATCCCCTGCTGGCCCTGCGGGCCCAGCTCAACGAGCAACTGGCCTCGCAGGGCGTGAAGCTGAGCGTGAACGACTTCCTCGTCCGGGCGTGCGCCATCGCCATGCACCAGCACCCGCACGTGAACTCGCGCTGGATGGAAACCACCGGCAATCCGGCCATCGAGCTGCTCCCGGACATCAACATCGGCGTCGCGATCGCGCTCCCGCTCAACGAGAAGGGCGAGGGTGGCGGGCTCGTCGTCGCCACGCTCCGCCAGGCCGACCGCCTCGGCCTCAGGCAGATCTCGGCCGACACCAAGCGCCTGGGCGAGAAGGCCCGCACCAAGGGCCTCTCCATCGAGGAGATGTCCGACTCGACGTTCACCATCTCCAACCTCGGCATGTTCGGCGTCGAGCACTTCACGGCCATCATCAACCCGCCGAACGCCGCGATCCTGGCCGTCGGCGCCGCCATGGAGCAGCCCGTCGTGGAGACCGACAAGTCCGGGGCGAAGAAGATCGTCGTCGGCCACATGATGCAGATGACCATGTCGAGCGACCACCGCATCATCGACGGCGCGATGGCGGCGCAGTACCTCTCCACGGTCCGCGAACTGCTCGAGAAGCCCGCGACGCTCCTGGTGTGATCGCGGCAGCCCCGAGACGGCGGCCGGCTACGGGCAGCCGACGAACCACGCGTTGAGATAGTCGAAGATGTCCTGGGCGCCGAGCGCGCCATCGCCGTTGAAGTCCGCGGCGCACCCCGGCAGCACCGTGATCGTGGTCGATGGGCTGATCTGCGTTCCGCACGAGCCGCTCACCACGGCGTCGTACGTGCCCGTGTCGTACAACCCGGCGAAGTCCGCCGACACCGTGGAGGACGTCGCGCCCGTCAGCCCTCGGGAGCTGATCAGGTTCACACCGTTGCGACGCCACTGGTAGGTGAGATTGGCCCCGGTCGCTCCGACGCTGAGCGTCCACGGCTTCCCGACCCGAACGGTGACCGGCGAGGGCCCGGCGGTGATCGTCGTCGGGCTCGCGCACCCGTTGAACTCGTGCGCACCGATGTCGCACTGCGCGCCGTTGTTGCCGTCGCCATCCGCCGGACGGGCGAGTCCGAACAGGTCGGGCGTGGCGCAGTGCACCCCATCCCCAGTGTCGATGCACGGCGAGCCGGTCTGGATGTGCGCATCACCGATCGCGACCAGCAGCGGATCCGCCGAGATGCACCCCGAGCCCGGAACGACGTTGAAGTAGTTGGCCGTCGAGTTCGCGAACACATCGCAGTTCAGCACCGTCATCGGGCCGGACCCGAGCCGGTACACGCCGTACCCCGACCCGCGGGTCACGATCGTGTTGTACACCTCCAGAGCGCCGATCCCGCTGTAGTGGATTCCGTACGAGCCGTTGCTGTCGAACGTGCACCCGGTCACCGTCGTGGTTCCCGGCCCGCCCTCGGCCTCCAGCCCGGCGCCCTGGTTCAGGAACATGTACGAGCTCTGGATCGTCGCGGAGGCTCCCGCCGTGATGTCGATGCCCGTCGGACACGCCGACACGCTCAACCGCTTGAGCGTCGGAGTCCCGGCGCTCACGATCACGCCGGTCACCTGGCACACCTGCACCGTCGCCAGGTTGACATTCAGCACCGAGCCCGGCGCGGCGCTGTACACGCCGTACACCGCGTGACGGATCGTCGCGCCGCTGATGTTCACCGCCGCCGCCGTCGGGTCCGCGTAGATCCCCCACCACGTCCCCGCGACGGTCCCGATCTGGGCCTGAAAGACCACCGGCGAGGCCGATGTGCCGTTCACGTTCAGCGTGCCCCGGATCTGGAACTCGATCTTGTTCAGGTCGAACCCGGCGGCCAGGCCGTCGGTCGTGGCCACCTTCACGATCACGCCCGGATCGATGGTCAGAAACGCCCCGGCGGGAACGGTCACATCGCCCTGGACTATGTACGGGCTCCCCGAGAGCGTCCACGTCTGGTTCACGATGTTGCCGCCGACGATGGTGGTGTCCGCTCGCGCCGCGCCCGCGAGGCACACGGCCACAACGCAGGCGGGAGCGCAGCGCAGGATCGTTTTCCAACACATCACTGGATGTCCTCTCGGAAAACACCCCAACCATGCCGCGGCGACGTGGCCTTGCGGATGAACCCAACCCCGAACCCTCCCCTGCCGAGTCAATGTACCCGCCGCGAAGTCCTCATACCACCAAAATATCCCCATAATTGTCGGGCTTTGTCTGGAACCGGAGGCGGAGGGCCGATTTCGCGTTACACAAGCCCGGATGAGCCTTGCAGCCCTCGGGCGCTCAACGCAGCCCGTATTCCTTCAGCTTGCGATACAGGGTCCTCTCCCCGATTCCGAGCAGCTTCGCGGCCTGCTCGCGATTTCCGGCGGTCAGTCGGAGCGTCTCACGGATGGCACGCTTCTCGATGAGTTCGAGGCTCGTGCCGGCGAGCGACCCGCCGGCGGCCCCCGAGGGGTCCGCCGGCTCCTCGTCCGGCCCGGCCGGATCGGCGCTCCGGACGTCGTCCGGTATGTGCCGCACGTCCAGCGTGACCGGCGTGTTCGTTCCCGCCTGCGCACCCTCGCCGATCGCCATCACCACCATGTTCTGCACGACGTTGAGCAGCTGCCGCACGTTGCCCGGCCAGGAGTAGGCCGTCAGCCGCATCATCGCGGCGTCGGTGATGTCCGGCGGGGACGCCGCCGGGCCAAGGAGCTGCGCCGCGAACCTCGCGATGGCGTGGCGCGCGATGCGCGGGATGTCCTCGCGGCGCTCGCGCAACCCGGG
>DASZWV010000007.1:0-1945 GCA_035546115.1 Phycisphaerales bacterium | reverse complement strand
GCAGGCGCCCGCGCCGAGGCTCGGCGGCTCCTGCCCGATCCGCACCTCGCCGACGACCTTCAGTCCGGCGACCCCCACATCGGCGATGCGCACCGCGAAGCCGTCCATGCTGCTCATGTCCACCGAGGGGCTGTCGCGATCGGCGCGGACGTCCGCGGCGAGGATGCGGCCGAGGGCGTCCTCGAGGATGACCGTCTCATCGTCCACCGGCTGCACGCGGGCGAGCAGCGCCTCGACCGCGGCGGCGGGCGACTCGAACGCGAACTCGAACGGTCCTTCTCGCGGCATGACGGCTCCCTTCACCCACAGAGTACACTTGCCGCATGCAGGTGAAGGTGCTCCTCTTTGGGCCCGCGGCCGCCGCGGCCGGGTGCGACTCGCTAACGGTCTCCGTCGGCGAGGGGGCTACGTGCCGCGATGTGCTCGCGGCGCTTGGCCGCGCCAATGCCCCGCTCGAGGCGATCGCGGATGCGGCCAAGGGGGCCCGGTTGGCCGTGAACCACGCGTTCGCCGAGGCGACGCAGCCGATCCAGCCGACCGACGAGGTGGCCCTCATATCCATGGTGTCCGGCGGATGAGCGTGCACATCGCCATCGTGGACGGGCCGGTTCCAGCGACGGCGGGCTTGGCCCCGACCGAAGTTGGGCGCGTGGGCGCCGTGCTGTCGTTCGATGGGATCGTGCGGGAGATGGAAGATGGACGGCGGCTGATCGCGCTGGACTACGAGGCGTACGAGCCGATGGCGACGCGGGAACTGACGGCGGTCGCGGAGGAGGTGGTGCGTGCCCATGGCCTGATCTCGCTGGCCTGCTGGCACAGCCGCGGGCGCGTGTTGGTGGGCGCCGCCTCGCTGCGGGTGGTGATCCGCGCCGCGCACCGCGGGGAGGCGCTCGTCGCGATGGGCGCGTTCATCGACCGGCTCAAGCGGGATGTGCCGATCTGGAAGGAGCCCGTGTGGGCGTGATCAGCCGCCGATCGCGGACATGGGTCGCGCCGGCTGCTGGAATCCCGGCTTGGCGATGCCGTGCCCTGCCTGCTTGGCCCAGACCGTGTTGAGGAGCGTGTCCTCCAGGGCGCGATCGTCGGCGCCGCCGCGGAGCGAGCCCATGAGGTCGGTCTCCTCGAGGCTGAAGAGGCAGGGGCGGATCTTGGCGTCGGCGGTGATGCGGAGGCGGCTGCACTGGCCGCAGAACGGGCGGGTGACCGGGGCGATGATGCCGATGCGGGCGGGGCTGTCCCCGGGCTCGCCCGCGAAGGCGTAGGACTCGGAGGTGGAGCTTGCCTCGTCGCGCCCGGAAGAGATCAGGTCGTGGCCGCCCGCACGAATCAGGCCGAGAATCTCGTCGGCGGGGAGGAGGAGCGATGGGTCCCAGTGGTGGCCGGAATCGAGGGGCATGTACTCGATGAAGCGCATCTCGAAGCCGATGTCGCGGGCCAGAGAGGCGAGCTTGGGGACTTCGCCCTCGTTGCGGGCACGGATGACAACGGCGTTGACCTTGACGGGCGCGAGCCCCTCCTCGACGGCGGTGCGGATGGCCGACACGACCGAGGCGACGCCCGCTCGCTCACCGCCGGTCTGGCGCGTCATGGCGTCGAAGACTTCGGGCGAGACCGAGTCGAGGCTGAAGGTCAGGCGGTGCAGGCCCGCTCGCTTCCACTCGCGCATGCGATCGCGCGTGCAGAGCGAGCCGTTGGTGGTCATGGAGAGGTCTTCGACGCCCGGGATGAGCGCCATGCGCCGGATGATCTCGGTCAGGTGGGGATGGACCGTCGGCTCGCCGCCGGTGAGGCGGACGTTGCGGACGCCAAGGCCGACGCACGCACGGACGATGCGTTCCATCTCGCCAACGGTCATCAGTTCACGGGAATCGGCGAACTTGACGCCCGGGTCCATGCAATAGACGCACCGGAAGTTGCAGCGGTCGGTGATGGAGAGGCGGAGGTC
>DASZWV010000006.1:0-1686 GCA_035546115.1 Phycisphaerales bacterium | reverse complement strand
TCTTCGGGAAGTACGCCGAGTCGTTCGAGCGGATGGACTACCTGGTGCACTCGATCGCGTTCGCCGAGCGCGACTGGCTGGCGGTGGGCAAGTTCATCGAGACGCCGCGGCAGGCGTATCTGCAGGCCGTGGACATCTCGGCGTACACGCTGGTGGCCATGGCCAAGCGAGCGCGGCCGATCATGGCTCGAACGAGCAAGACGCATGGCGCGGCGATCATGGCGATGTCGTACTACGGGGGCGAGAAGGTGGTGCCTGGGTACAACGTGATGGGCGTGGCGAAGGCGGCGCTGGAGACGTCGGCCCGATACCTCGCGTGGGAGATGGGCGAGGACAACATCCGTGTGAACATCATCTCTGGCGGGTATCTGCGGACGCTTGCGTCCAGTGCCGTGGGCGGGACGGACAAGATGGGGGAAGAGGTGGTCAAGCGAGCGCCGCTCCGGCGGAACGTGGAGGGAGAGGATGTGGGGCGGACGGCGGTGTACCTTGCGAGCGACCTGTCGTCGGGCGTCTCGGGCGAGACGATCTATGTGGATTGCGGCGTGAACATCGTCGGGGTGTGAGCGGGCCCATAACACGGCGCGGGGGGGCCCGAGAACCGGAAAGTGTGACGACTGGAGCGACTTTGCCGTGTGGAGCGGCGGGCGGGGTGTAGGTTTGGCCCAGATGGGATCCGGGTGGGGCACGCGGAAGTGGCTCTCTCTTTCCGCCCAGTTGGTCCCGAGTTCGTTCGGAAGGCATGCGCCGCCGTGATCGCGGTGCGGGCCCCGATGGTTGGACTTCGCACGCTTTCTCTGGAGATCGGACATGCACGCTCGACTGATGGCGGTGGTGGCTGGCGGACTGGTGGCGATGGGCGCGGCCTCGCAGGCGCGTGCGACGTTCTTCAGCTTCGCATCGGATGATAATCCCTCGACGTTCACGTTCGTGGGAACGGCGGGGAGCAACTCGGGCGACTTCCTGATCGCCGATGCGGGCCGTCCGAACACGTACACGCTGCTGATCGACGACAACAACGGGCCGCTCCCGGCGATCCCGATCGCGGTGGAGCTCCACGCGTCGCTCACGGCGTCGGCCGGGCAGAGCCTGAACATCGGCGGGGGCCGGTACCTGCACACGTACGACGTGACGGGGACCTTCGGGTTCTACGACGCGCAGGGGAACGCCCTGCTGACGGCGACGGTGGGGCCGAACGCCGGGACGCTGATCGTTCCGGGCACGCAGACGGCGTGGTCGACGACCGGCGCGGTGCTCGGCGCGGACTCGTACGCGGATGTGACGTACACGGTGAGCCAGGCGCTGGTGGACATGCTCGGCGGCGAGGCCGCCGCGGGGCAGTACGGGATCGTGGTCGGCTCGAGCGGCCCGAACTCCAACGACGACTTCGGGTTCGACCTGACGGTGATCAACACCGTGCAGGGCGGGCTGGGCGTGGCGATCGACGTCGAGACGAAGGCCCCGACGAGCGCATGGGAGAGCGAGTCGTCCTTCAGCGGATCGACGTCGGTGCCGACGCCGGCGGTCGGCGCGGGGATGCTGCTGGGCGGCGGGATGCTCGCGGCGCGCCGGCGGCGGTGAGCGCGGGCGACGGGCGGCACGGGCCGGGCGGCGGGGGTGGGCGTCCGATGTGCGGAGGCGACATCGGCTCTCGATCCGTGCGCCCGGCGCTACGGGGCGCGAGCG
>DASZWV010000005.1:0-11979 GCA_035546115.1 Phycisphaerales bacterium | reverse complement strand
GCCGTTCAGGACCATCGGAATCAGCACGATGATGTTCCCCAGCGCGACCGACAGCGTCGCCTGCCACCACGACCTCCCCGCCTTGATCATGCTCCCCGCCAGCGGGTACGTCGGAATGCACACCGCCATCCCGATCCACAGCGCGGCGATGTTCCACGTGGACCACGTCCGTTGCTCGGGCCGCGTGGGAGCCAGGTCCGGATTGGAAAGCGCATTCGAGCCCATTCCGACAGCATCGGCTCGCGCCCCTTCGCACGACCACTTCCGGGGCCTCGCACCCTACCGCCGCCACTTGCCCGGCCCGATCCACCCGCGCCGCCAGAACCACGCCAGCATCCCCCCGCTGGTCAGCAGCATCACCAGCCAGCACCCCAGGTAGCCGTACCTCCATCCCAGTTCGGGCATGTTGAACGGGCTCGCCCGGTCGAAGTTCATCCCATACACCCCCACGATGAACGTCAGCGGCATGAACAGCGTCGCGATCACCGTCAGCACCTTCATCACCTCGTTCAGACGATGGCTCTGGCTCGAGATGTAGATGTCCATCAGGTCCGAACCAAGCTCGCGATAGTTCTCCAGCACGTCGATCAGCTGCACGAGGTGGTCGTACGCATCGCGAAGATACACCCGCGCCTCCGACGAGATGAGTGGATTCTCGTCCCGAAGCAGCGACGACAGCGCCTCCCGCGCCGGCCAGACCGTGCGACGCATGATGAGCAGCTCGCGCTTGATCTCGTGGATCTCGTGCACGGTCCGCGAGGTCGGGTTCTCGACCGCCCGCGTCTCCAGATCCTCCAGCCGCTCGCCGAACCGCTCCAGCACCGGGAAGTACGCGTCGATGATCGTGTCGATGATCGAGTACACCAGGAAGTCCGAGTTCGCCGCGCACACCTTCCCCCGCGCCGCTCGGATGCGAGCCCGCACCGGCTCGAGGCAGTCGCCCGGTTTCTCCTGGAACGTCACGACAAAGTCGCGGCCCATGAAGATGCTGATCTGGTCCGTGTCGAAATGCCCGGGCGCGCTCGGAACCGGCGGATAGTCGTCCGCGCTCGCGATCGGGCTCGGACCCGCCTCCGCGGACCCGGCCTCCCCTCGCCCCGGCGAGAGCAGCGTCGGCTCGCGCACCACGATGAAGATGTGATCCCCGAACTCGTCCGCCTTCGCCCGCTGGTGCGTGCTCAGAACATCCTCGAGCGCCAGCCTGTGCAGCCCGAACATCTCCCCGAGCGTGCGCACCAACTCCGCATCTCCCAGCCCATCGACGTTGACCCAGATCCGGTTGTACTCGCCCCGTAGCGCTCGAACCTGATCGGGCGTCGCGTTGTCGATCTCCCCGTGGTCCGCGCCAGGATTCTCGGCCGATTCCGCCGCCCTCCGCCCTCCGTATCCGATCGCCCAGATCCGCCCCTTCGGTGCGTTCGGGTCGGCCACCAGCGTCTCCGGCGGCGTGCCGGGCGGCTTCAACCTCATGCTCAGTCGCAGCTTGCGCGATCGTGCCCTGTGCGGCTTCATGGAACCTCTCAAGCCACAGCGTACCGACCTCGGCCCATCCGTGCGTGGAAACGACACCTCCTCGCCCAGCCGCCGGTACGCTCTTGCGGCCCACCAAGGAGAACGCCCATGCTCCGAGTCATCTGGTGCCTCCTGCTCTGCCTCGCCGTCGCACCGCGCCCAACCGCCGCCTTCCAGGGCCCCGCCAACCCCGACTTCGAGGCCGAGCCGGGCGATTCCAAGGCCGTCCCGGGATGGTTCGTCCCCGGCCCGTGCGCGAGCGGCGGCTGGTCGGCCTCGCTCTCGGGCTCAAAGCCCGCCGATGGCAATCGATGCGCCGTCCTCGCCCGCAAAGGCGACGGCCAGGCACCATTCGGCAATCTCATGCAGTCCTTCAGCGCCGAGCCCTACCGCGGCAAGCGACTCATCATCTCCGCAAAGGCCCGCCTCGGCGACGGCCGCGGCCAGCCGGCCTCCGGCCGCATCCAACTCTGGGTGCGCGTGGACCGTGCGAACGAGCAAATGGGCTTCTTCGACAACTGCGGCAATCGCCCCGTCACCGATGCCGACTGGAAGACCGTCACCTTCAAGGCCGACATCGACGACGACGCCGTCGCGATCAATCTCGGCATGATGGTCCTCGGCGGCGATGGCCCCGCCAGCCTCGACAGCATCACGCTCGAAGTGCGAGACAAACCGGCCGTCCATCACGAGCCCCCCAAGCCGCTCACAGACCGAGCCCTGCACAACCTCGTCGCGTTCGCAAGGGCAATCGGCTACATCCGACACTACCACCCCTCGGACGAAGCCGCCTCCCTCGACTGGGATCACTTCACCTCCGACGCGATCGCCCCCATCGAAGCCGTCGCGACCGCCGACGACCTTGCAAAGAAGCTCCAGACTGTCTTCGCCCCGATAGCCTCATCGGCCGAGTTCCAATCCAAGCCGTTCGAGTTCGCTTTCGACCCGAAGTCCATGCTCCAGGACTCCGACCATCCAACGGCCACGATCCGATGGAAGCACCGCGGCTTCGGCCCGAGCGCCAAGCCGGCAGGCTCGATCTACGTGAGCGAACGGATCGCCACATCCCTCACCGCGACGCCCGCCGACCTTCCGAACATCGGCGACTGCATCACCAAAGAAGTCCCCATCGCAAGCGGCGAATCCCTCTGGATGCGCATCCCGATCGCCCTCTACACCCAGAACAAGATCACGCTCCCGCGCCCGACTGTCTCCTACTCCCCCCCCGAGGACTCCGACCTCAGCGGCGATGACCGTTCCACCCGCCTCGCCGCGGCCATCCTCGGCTGGAACATCCTCCAGCACTTCTTCCCATATTTCGACGTTATCCGCGACGATTGGAGCGCCGTCCTCCCCGAAACACTCTCCGCCGCCGCCACCGATCCCGACGCGAACGCCTTCCGCCTCACGCTCGAGAAGATGATCGCCCACCTCCACGACGGCCACGGCCACGTCGTTTCGAGAACGCAGCCGACGACGTACCAACTCCCGCTGCTTCTCACCTTCATCGGCGAAGCACCGATCGTCTTGCGGCCGGTCGGTCAGCCCGCCCAGAAACTGGTCCACCCCGGCGATGTGATCGTCTCGATCGGCGGCGAACCGGTGTCAACCCTCATCGCCTTCGCCCGCGCCCACGAGCCGGCAGCGACCGAAGGCTTCTTCCGCTGGCGCGCCGCGATGAGAATCGCCCAAAGACCCTCCGACGATCCCGTAAATGTCGAACTCCGCGCCCCAGACGGCGCCACACGCACCATCTCCCTCACCCCGATTCCGCCGCACCAGATCCCTCCGGAGCGCGGCGGTCCCATCATCTCCGAGCCCCGCCCCGGCATCTGGTACGTCGATCTCGACCGCGCCACCGACAAGGACCTCGACGCCGCGATGCCCCATCTCGCCGAAGCCAAGGGCCTCGTCCTCGACATGCGCGGCTACCCAAGCCACTTCTCCATGGGCTTCCTCGGCCACTTCGCCGACGAGCCGCTCCAGTGCGCCCGCTGGGAAATCCCCCTCGCCAACTGGCCCGACCGCGAGCATCTCGACTTCGACCACGCCCGCTGGAACCTGCCCCCGCTCGCCCCGCCGATCACCGCCAGGACCGCCTTCATCACCGACGGCCGCGCCATCTCCGCCGCCGAGACGTTCATGGGCATCGTCGAGGCCTACAAGCTCGCCGAGATCGTGGGCGAGCCCACCGCAGGCACCAACGGCAACGTCAACGCCGTCAGCCTCCCCGGAGGCTACTCGATCATGTTCACCGGCATGAAGGTGCTCAAGCACGACGGCTCCCAGCACCACGGCGTCGGGATCATCCCCACCATCCCCGCCCATCGCACGGTGGAAGGAATCGCTGCCGGAAAGGACGAGATGCTCGACGCGGCCCTGGATGCCGTCTCCAAGTAAACCCTGCGCAGCCTTGTGCGCACAAGCGAGGTCGCTCCCAACCCTCGCTCGCGCTTTTTTCACATTAATCCGCTACTCCATCCGGCCAAGCGACTTGCGCGAGACTTCCACCGCGTGCCGGCCGCGTTTGTGCGCGCGCCGGCGCTCCGCGGCCCCTCTGTAGAGGGACCACCCATGCACACCGACTCAGCCCGCTCCGCTGCAACCACCGACTACCCCGCGCTCCTCGCCCAACTCCGCATCGCCGCGCTCCGAGCCCTGGCCGACATCATGGCGACCTCCGACGACCCGACCGAAAAACGCCTCGCGGCCACCGCCATCCTCCGCGCCCCCGAGCCGGAGGAGCCGCGGACCACACGCCGTCCCTCCACGGATCAACCCCGCCGAACGGCCGGCGCCCAAGGCCACTCCGAAAGTCAGGCCGAACCCATCCCACCCGCGGACCGCGAGGCCGCGCGCGAACTCCTCACCCAAGCCGGCATCCCCATCGAGAACGACGACATCGACGCCGCTCTCGAGCGGCTCTGCAACATGCCCGCACTGGCCGTGGCCCAACTGCTCGCCCGCGCAGGCGCCGCCGCGCCGAGCGACAGCACCGCCGCGGGCCGCCCGCACTCCATCCTCGATCCACCGCTCACGGCCGCGTGAACAGCCCGGCGGAAGATTGCTCGAAAAGGCCAAGCTGCCCCTTGGCCAGCCGCACCGTGCGCCGTCGCAGAAACTCCTCGCTCGATCGCCCGCGAGGTCGCGATCCGCCGCTCCCATCCAGCCCCAGTTTCCGCGAGAACACCTCGAACACCCGCCCGATCTGCTCCGCGCGGGCCCCCGTGCCCTTCTGCCGCACGCCCCATTCCGTCTGGTACAGCTCCCCATCTCGAGTGTCCCGGATCGCCGACTCCACGTGCGCCGCCCGCTCCGGAAGCTCGCGCCGCACCCAATCCAGAAACAACTCCTTGATCTGGAATGGCAACCGCAGCAGCACAAACCCCGCCCGGCTCGCCCCCGCATCCTTCGCGGCCTCCAGGATCGCCGGAATCTCGCTCTCGTTCAGCGCCGGCACGATCGGCGCCGCCATCACCGCCACCGGGATCCCGGCATCCGCCAGCTTCCGAACCGCCCCCAGCCGCTCCTTCGGCGACGACGCCCGCGGCTCCATCTTCGCCGCCAGTCGATTGTCCAGGCTCGTCACGCTGATCGCCGCGCCCACCGCGTGGTGCTTGCTCAACTCGATCAGCAGATCAAGATCGCGCGTGATCATCGAGCTCTTCGTGATGACGTTCACCGGCTGGGCAAACTCCGCGCACACCTCGAGGATCCGCCGCGTGATCTTCAACTGCGACTCAACAGGCTGATAGCAATCCGTCACGCCGCTGAGCATGATCCCCTCGCCCATCCACTTCGGCTTCGCCAGCTCGCCGCGCAGGATCTCCGGCGCATGCACCTTCGCGAGGATCTTTGTCTCAAAGTCGAGGCCGCTGGACATCCCCAGGTACTCATGCCCCGGCCGCGCATAGCAGTAGATGCACCCATGCTCGCACCCGCGATACGGATTCATCGACCACTTGAAGCACAGGTCGGGGCTGTTGACAGGATTGAGAATCGAGCGCGACGAATCTCGATACACCCGCGTCCGCACCTGCACACCGTGGGGCTGCTCGATCGCGATCTCATCCAGATGCTCGCCCAGCACGTGCAGCCGAACATCCTCGAACCGATTGCCGGGATTCAGCCCCGCGCCGCGCCCGCGAACCGCTCCCTGCGTCAGACCATCGGCGTACTCAGCCATACCCAAACGTAGACCGTACACTGCGAGCCGACAATCCTCCGCGTTCCTTCAAACAAGGTTCCGGCACACTTCCCAGTAGACTGCGGCGATGTCCATTGCGTTGCTCATCCCGGCCCTCCTGTTCTTCCTTCTGCTGGTCCCCCAGGTACGCGCCGGGTTCGCTTGGGTTCTCACGCTCGCGATCGCACCGATCCTCGTTCGCTCCCGCTTTCGATTCTCCGACAACTTCCGTCCCACGCCCGTGCAGGAAGAGAGGCCCAGTCCGCTGCCGGCCGGCCGGCTCTCGGAACTGAAGGAGCTCGGCTTCGCCCATCGCGGCGCGTGGATCTACGACAAGTTGGATGGCGTGTCCACCACGCGCTCGGAGTTGTTCACCCACGAAGAACTCTCGATGATCGCCGTCGTCTCGCAAACCGGCACACGGGCCGCGACCCAGCGAGTGCACACCCAGGTCTTGCGGCCCGCGGAGGGTCGGTCGATCTCCGTCTCCGACGCCTCGCTCGCCGGTCTCGAAAACGCCATCGAAAGAATGGAGGAACGCTTCGAGCTGCCGTCGCTCTCAAAGCCCGCCTGGCTCGTGCAGGTGCTTCAGACGAAGCTCGAGAGCGTGGGAAATCTGCCACGCCAGCCTCTTCCTCAATCGACCGAAGAGTGGACCGATCGCATGTCCCGAGAGCACCAGCGGCTCCTGAGCTGCATGCGTGAGACCGGGCTGATCACACGCTCCAATCGACGCGGGATCAGTCGATTCACCCTGCCCGCTTGCCTCCGTCTCCCGTTGCTGCACCTCTGGCCGTGGAAGCAGCGTCGGCACGAACAGTCGCTGGCGAAGGAGCGGGCCCTGCTCGAGCAACTCGGGCTCACCCGCCTGCTCGACGAGGCCCAGCGCTCGCCCGAGTCCGCTGCGAACACGCAGCGGGCCAATCCCGCGATCGGCGTCTCGATCCCGGATGATCGCGGCACTCCCCGCCGCATCGCGCAGGCCCGCGACCTCAAATCCGACGAACGTCGAGTCGATCCGCGCTTCGTCGCCATCATCAGCCAGTCACAGAGGGCCCGCCAGGGCCAGTTCCGCCGCCTCAGCGGGTGGATCATCGCCGCCGGGATGGTCGCCGTGATTCTCTCGCGTGCGTTCGTCCAGATCCCGCTCTCGGTGCTCATCTTCTGCGGAATCTTCGGAATGATCCTCATCGGCGCCTTCATGAACGCCGGACGAGCATTCGCCGCCGAACGCGCCGCGGCCGATCGGCTGATCCGCCGCGGTCTGTGCCCGTCCTGCCTGTACGGCCTGGAGGGCCTGCAAGCCGACGACGATGGATGCCTGGTCTGTCCGGAGTGCGGCGGCGCATGGAACCGCTCGCGAGTCCATGAGTTCGCCGCCTTCTCCAACGCCGACGAACTGGACCCGGCGCTTCACACCCAGGTGGCACGCGCTGCCGCGGCGGTCGGCTTCCGTGGAATGTTCTTCAACCACGGTTCGCGAACGAGGGATGCCAAGGACAAAGAGGTGGAACTCGTGTCACCACGCCTGAACGACGAGATCGCTGCATTGGCCCCGGGCATGCAGGGCGACCTGCGCGAGCGACTCGTCGCGGCGCGGCGCGCCATCGGCCGAAGCGGGCGGATTTTCCGTTGGACCGTCGGCTCGACCATCCTCGTCCTTTTCGTGGTGTTTCCCGGGATCGTCTTCTTCAACCTTGTCCTGTTCTCTCCCTCGGGCGCGGGACTGCCGGGCATGTTCATGGTGATCCCGCTGCTCATCGGCGTGATGCTCACCCTCGGCGTGTTTCGCGGCAACTTCGCCTATCGCCGGAGCGCCATCGTTCGGGCGATGCTCGCGTCGCGCCTCTGCCCAGCCTGCGCCGAGGACCTCTCGGCACGAACGTCGAGCCCCGATGGATGCGTCGAGTGCGTCTGCGGCGCGGCCTGGCGAATCGCACCGCCGACAGCGCCGCCCGTGCTCACCCCGCCAGCCGCTCCTCCCCCTCGATCCCCAGCGACTTCATCTTCTTGTACAGCGTCGTCCGGTTGATGCGCAGATCGTCCGCCGTCTTCTGCCGATTCCACGCGTTCGCCTCCAGCGCCCGCAGGATGATCAGCCGCTCCGGCTCCCGCAGCGCCTCCTCGAGCGGCGTCGGAATCCACGGCGCGCTCTCGACCGCAAGCCCGCGGGGATCGCCCACCAGCCGCAGCGCCGGCGTGCCCCCATCGGCGTTGACCACCCCGGTCACCTGCTCCGGGAGCGACTCGACGCCGATCGTCAGCGTCTTGCTCAGCACCGCCGCCCGCTCGATGATGTTCTCCAGCTCGCGCACATTGCCCGGAAAGCCGTACCGGCGAAGCGCATCCATCGCATCCGGCGTGAATCCGACGAGCTCCCGACCCAGCGCCCTGGCGTGCTTCTCGAGAAAGTGCGCCGCCAGCAGGGGCACATCGCTCGTGCGCTCCCGCAGCGGGGGGAGCGCGAGCGTGACGACGTTGATCCGGTAGTACAGGTCCTGGCGAAACTCCCCGCGCGCCACAAGCTCCTCCAGCGGCCGGTTCGTCGCCAGAAGCACCCGCACGTCGACCTCGATCGTCTTCGTGCTCCCGACCGGCTCGAACTTCCGCTCCTGCAGGACGCGCAGCAGCTTGAGCTGCATCCCCGGGCTCGCGCTGTTGATCTCGTCCAGGAAGATCGTCCCGCCGTCGGCCGCCAGAAACCGCCCCATCTTGTCCGCGTACGCGCCCGTGAACGCCCCCTTCACGTGCCCGAACAGCTCGCTCTCCAGCAGCGTTTCCGGGATCGATCCGCACGAGAGCTGCACGAACGGCGCATCCCGCCGCCCGGAGCGCTGGTGGATCGCCTGCGCGATCAGGCTCTTGCCCACGCCGCTCTCGCCGGTCATCAGCACCGTCGTCCGGCTGGGCGCAACCGCATCGATCAGCTCGTACGTCTTGAGCATCCGCGGATCGGAGCCGACGATCTTGTCCATCCCGAACCGGTCTTCCAGGCGCGACTTCAGCCGGGCGTTCTCCGCCATCAGCCTGCGCTGCCGCAGCGCCCGCTCCAGGGCCAGCCGAAGCTCCGCATCCACCACCGGCTTGGTCAGGTAGTCCACCGCCCCCAGCCGCACCGCCTCCACCGCGCTCTCGATCGTGCCGTACCCCGTGAGCATGATCACCGCCGTGCCGGGGTGCTCCCTCGTCACCCGCCTGAGCAGCTCCGCTCCGTCGATCCCCGGCATCGACACATCCGACACCAGCACATCCACCGGCTCGGTCGCGCCGGACTTCGCCAGCGAATCCAGCGCCTCCTCGGCGCTGAGCACGAACGTCGCCCGATGGCCTTCCTCCGAGAGGAAGTCCGCGATGGACTCGGCCGCGATCGGGTCGTCGTCCACGATCAGGATGCGGGCTGTGTGGCTCGTGTCGGACATCCGCTGCAACTCCGTGCTGCGAAAGGGAGACTCAGAACAGCCGCCCGGCGTCGGGCACCGGGTAGCAGATGCTCAGCACCGCGCCGCCGCGCCCCGTCTTCGGGTCGCGGGCCCGCGACAGCAGTTCGATGGTCCCGCCGAGCTGCTCGATGACGTCGCGGCAGAGCGACAGGCCGATGCCGCTCCCGCCCGGCTTGGTCGTGTACCCCAGCCGGAAGACCGAGTTGTCGGCGCGGCTCGGGCCCGACCGCCGCGGCGGCTTCCCGCTGGCGGATCGCTTGCCCCCGCCGCCGAGGCCCTCGCCGTCGTCCTCGATGGTGACCATCACGCACCTGCCCGTCTTGCCCGACTCCATCCACGCGCGAACGACCACCGTGCCGCCGGGATGCTTGTTCCCGGCGCGATGGATCGACTCAACGGCGTTCCGCACGCCGTTGGTGATGACGGCATAGATCGGCCCGGCCGCGATCTCGGCAAGGTCGCCGGCGACCTGCGATCCCAGGCGGACGCAATGCTCATCCGCGAAGGGCGTCATGACCTCCACGGCGTGCCGGATCGCATCGGACAGGCTGGAACTCGCCCCGAAGCCCATGCGCACGCCCGCCATGCCCCCCTCGGCGAGACCGATCATCGATGAGCGGACCAGCTCGGCCATCTGGTGCATCGCCGCATCCACGGTCTCGAGCTGCCGCTCGAGCTGCTGCGGGCAGACGTCGCGGTCTTTCGCGGTCATCCGGTCGCTCGCGGCCTCGTCGGGATGGAGCGACCTCCGCGCCAGGCTGATGACCCGCATCGAGGCGTCGATGAGCGTCGTCAGCTCGTGCACGAGCGTCGTGAGCCTCGTGGCGATGAACGCGCCGTCCACTGGGTCCGGGATCATGCCGGCCGGACGCACCACCGTGCGCCGCAGGGCGCGGTTCTCGGGCTTGGGGCGCCCGTTCGGACCGTCGAACGGCGAGTCGCCCGATGGAGGGATGGGATTGGGAGGAGGAGCCATTCCGGACTCCAACATCGACGCGCCGCCGCCTCGCCTCAACGGCCGTGTTGCGTTCTCACCACATCACAGACGGCACAACCGGCAGCGGCATCAGCTCTTGCCGACCGTCAGCGCCACGGCGCCCGATCCGCCGGCGTGCACGTGCTCGACGTTTCCCGCCGCGATCTTGTCGAAGCCGGAGCCGAGCTCCCCGATCGGGTCCGGCGGGATGATGTCCACCTTCTTCTCGCCGAGCTTGGCCTCGCCGCGCTTCACACGGCCTTCGAACTCGCGGCAATGCTCCATGAGCGACTCGAGAATCTTCTCCTCGGGAACGTTGGCGACCTTCTCGCCCTGCACGTAGATGATGCCGCGCCGGTCGCCGGCGAAGACGGCGATGTCCGCGCCCTCGGCCTCGCCCGGGCCGTTCACGATGCACCCCATGACGGCGACCTTGATCGGGGTCTCGATCTTCTCGAGCGCCTTGCGGACGTCCTGCACGAGCGTGAACAGGTCCACCTGGATGCGCCCGCAGGTCGGGCAGGCGATCAGGTCCACGCCCTTGCGCACGCGCAGCCCGAGGCAGTAGCACAGTTCCAGGCCGTCCTGCACCTCGTAGATCGGGTCGTTGGCATACGAGATGCGGATCGTGTCGCCGATGCCGTTGCAGAGCAGCCCGGAGAGCGCGGCGATCGAGCGGATGCACCCGGTCTCCTTGGGCCCGGCGTGCGTGACGCCGAGGTGGAGCGGATGGTCGAACCGCTTGCTGATCTCGGTGTAGGCGTCGACGACGATGGTCGGGTCGACGCTCTTGGCGGAGATGGAGACGTCGTAGAAGTCCTGCTCGTAGAAGATGTCGAGATATTCCTCGAGCTTGGTGATCATGATCGCCAGCAGGTAGCCGTGCTTGTGGTCGCTGAAGACCTGGCCGAGCTCCTTCATCCGCTTCTGCTTGTCCTTGCGCTCGATGATCGAGCCCTCGTTCACGCCGATGCGGATCGGCAGCCCCCTGGCCTTGCACGCCTGGATGACGTCGATGACCTGCTTGCGGTCGTTGATGTTGCCGGGGTTCAGGCGGATCTTGTGCACGCCGGCCGCGACGGCCTCGAGGGCGCGCTGGAAGTGGAAGTGCACATCCGCCACGATGGGAACCTGCGTCCGCGGCAGGATCTCCTTGAGCGCCTCGGTGTCCTTCTTCTCGGGGACGGCCACGCGGACGATGTCGGCCCCGGCCGCGGCCAGCTTGTTGATCTCCGCCACGCACTTGTCGATGTCGTGCGTGTAGCCGGCCGTCATGGTCTGGACGCTGACCGGGGCGGGAGTGGTGGGGGTGCCGTCTTTATTGGGCACGCCGCCGCCGATGAGCACCGTGCCGGTGCGGGCATCACCAACCTTGATCTGACGCGTCGGGCGGCGTGTGTGCATAGGCGGGCATTGTAGGGTGGCCCCGGTGGGGGTTGGGGGGATGTTTGCAACGCGGAGGGGCTGTGTTTGCCCGGAGCCGGCGAAGGTCTCTCAATCACCGCCCGCTTCGGGTCGATCCTTTCAACTTCCGTACACGCTACCCACTCATGTCCGCACCTGCCGCCACAGCGAGATTCCTCGAGGGCATTCGGCTCACCGAGCACGAGCGTGGTCTTCTCATCGAGCAGATGAAGAAAAGCGGCGTGGTCGAGCGCCGGAAGAACCCGCGACTGATCGTGGATGGCAGCCTCGCGATGCTCATCACGATGGACAGCCCGGGGGGAAGCTCCGCGTGCTTCCGCATCTACCCGTGGGACATCTCACGCGGGGGCGTGGGCTTTTTCCACAGATCGTTCGTGTATCCGGGCACCCGATGCACCATGTCGGGCGTCGCCCGCTCGGGTTCGCCATTCTCGATCACG
>DASZWV010000004.1:0-11680 GCA_035546115.1 Phycisphaerales bacterium | reverse complement strand
GGTCGTCGCACCGGAGGGTCTTGCCCTCGGTGGCCTGGCCGCGCCGGAGGACCGCGCGGATGCGCGCGAGGAGCTCCTCGAACTTGAACGGCTTGGGGAGGAAGTCGTCGGCGCCGGCGTCGAGGCCGGCGACCTTGTCCTCGGTGGAGCCGAGCGCCGTGAGCATGATCAGGGGCGTGGCCACCTTGCGGCGGCGGAGGTTCCGGCAGATCTCCAGGCCGTCGCGATCGGGGAGCATCAGGTCGAGCACGATGATGTCGTACTGCTGGCCCGAGGCCATCTCCTCACCCTCGAAGCCGGTGGCGCAGATGTCCGAGGAGAACCCGGCCTCCTGGAGGCCGGCCTGGATGCTGCGTGCCATCTTTGGATTGTCTTCTATGACCAGCGCTCGCATGCGAGAGTCTCCCGATCCATCCCCGCCCCGGACGAATATCGGTACCACCGGGGACAGAATAGGTTCGACCGAGATGATCGGAACACCTCATCCGGAATGACCCCCGACTCACTCGAACATCACGAGTTCGGTTGATCGCACACGCATCCGTGTCGTTGGAACGAGGGAGGGCACGGGCGACGGGGCCCGTGGGAATCGAAAATGGAGGTTCAACCATGCAACCCAACTCGGATCATTCCAGAACGTGCGTTGATCCCGGCCGACTGATCGAAGCGGCTGACGCGATTGTTCAGGCGGAGTCGCGAAGGCCTCGGACTGGGGCCCCTGTGAAGCGGACTGATGCATCCCTTGATTCGGGCGAGGGGTTCACGTCCGTAGAACTGGTGGAGGCATATCGGTTCCTGTGCCGCTTAGGAGTCTTGGAGTCGAACGACCACAAGCGCTCGTGAGCGAGGGGCGCAGGGCGCCCCGAAGGACTTCCCGAGCGGGGGGCCTTCTCGGGCGCCATGGCCCAGCTTCTCAATCGCCGGTTGTGGCCGTGGGCCGCGGCCGGCCTTTCAAAGAAGGAGACCAACTCATGTTCAGCAAGAAGACGGCTTGGGTTCCCGCCATCATCGCGCTCGCGGCCGGGCAGGCCTTTGCCCAGACCGGCCAGCCCATGGACCATCACAAGGACCGCCGAGACACCATGCGGACGGAGGACAACGTGTCTGCCGCGCGCCTGGACTTCCAGTTGGGGTCCAAGATCGATGGAATGTCGGTGAAGAACGCGAGCAAGGAGGACCTCGGGACCATCTCGGACGTGGTCATCGATCGCGGCTCGGGGCGCGTGGCGTCGCTGGTGCTCAGGAGCGGGACCATCCTGGGGATGGGGGGCAAGACGATCCTGGTGCCGTATCGATCGTTCGGCTGGGACGAGGCGGAGCACGCGCTGACCCTCGACGCCTCGAAGGACGAGGTCAAGAACTGGCCGGAATGGGACAAGAAGGCATGGGAGAACGGAACATCCGAGAACGGGATGATCCGCAGCTCGGCGCGCGACTACTACGACCCGAACAGCACGCCGTGGCCCGCGACGGCGAGATCGAGCAAGACCGACATCCATGGGAAGATCAAGACGTTCACGCGCCGCAACATCCAAGGCCGCGAGGAACTCGTGATGGTGGTGACGCCGCAGAACGGAACGGAGGAGGAGGTAGTGCTCGGGCCGTCGTGGTACACGGCGGGGAACAACGTGATCCCGTTCTATCGAGACGCCCCGGTCGACGTGACCGTCTTCCACACGACCCGGAACGGGCAGGACGTGATGGTGGCCAGATCGGCGACGATCAACGGCAAGAAATATGACTACTACGACAGCCAGGGCCGCCCGATGTGGAGCGAGCGGACAGGCGAGAACGAGCTCACCTCACCGTTCGTGCTCAACTCCGACATCAAGGGCAAGGATGTGTACTGCCGCGGCGACAAGTGCGGGAAGGTGCGCGATACGGTGATCGAGTGCATCTCCGGACGTGTGGCCTTTCTTTCGATCGATCCGGACAAGGCCTTCCTGGGCATCGGCGACCAGAATCGCATGGTTCCGTTCACGATTCTGAGCGCGGTCATGAGCGACGGGGTGTACCTGGATGCCGACAAGGCGATGGTTACTTCTGCGCCCACGACTCCGAAGGACCTTGCCACACTCGGAATCAACTCCGACTACAAGCGGGTCTACGACGCGTACGGCGTTCGCGCCCCGTTGTTCGATCGGTCCTGGCGCCGGTAGATGCGAATGTGTTCACTCTCTCTCGTCGGGCGGTCCGCGATCGTCGGACCGCCCGTTCCGACTTCCGGGCCGCTCAAAGTCTTGAATCAAAGGCCCGCCTGCGGATGCGGTCACAGGCATGAGGAACACACTGGTCACCGCCACGCGAACGGGCCTTGTGGGCATCTGCACGAAGGATTCCGATCGGTTTTCCAGCTTCGCCATCTCCGGAACGGGTGTCTGAAACGCGAAGGGCCGGCGTGCCTCGTTCGCAAACTGCGAGGAGAAACACCATGAAACGCATCGTTCATTGCTCGCGTGATTGTGCTCCCTGGTGGCTCATCGCCTGCGTCGCGGCGGTGATTGCCGTCATAACCGGTGGATGTGCGGTGCTGGCGGGAGGAGCGGCGGGGGCGGCGACGGGCTACATCGCGGGCAGCGAGGCGAAAAAGTAGCCGCGGACCAAGGAGAACGACTCCTGCCGCGCCAGGTGCGCGGCAGGAGTCGGGCTGTGATCTCGCAGGATTGCGCGGCGGAGGCCGCGGAGCATCACCAGGTATTCTCGGAAACGGTTGACGAGTTCAACCAGAAGCGACCCGTCGCCGCGTCGTAGTTGTAGCCGTTGGTGCCGCTGACGGGCGGAGTGGCGGCCCATGCGGCCGCGGCGATGGTGGCGTCGTTGTTGTAGGGGTTGGCGGGGATGGGCTCCTGCATCACCGTGCCAAGCGTCTGGAGCTGCACGAGCGTGGGATATGCGGCGGTGCCGGTGACCATGGAGTTGCTGTAGAACTGCCCGATCGCCGAGCGCACGGCGCCGAGCGTGCCCTTGGCGGCCGCGGCCTTGGCGTTGGCGGTGTAGTCGATATACCTCGGGATCGCGACGCCGCTGAGGATCGCGAGCACCACGATGATGACGATGAGTTCAACGAGGGTGAACGCACGGCTGCGACGGAGTGAAGTGGTAATCATGAAACAGGGCATCGGTCGCCGGAATCGTCGAATCGAGTCCGCCGCGATGACCCTCGCACTGGTTGTGCGGTCTGCGCGGCCTCACCCTCGGAATCGGGGAGACTGCGAGCGGGGCGATGATGGGATTTGGTTGGGGATCTACGCTCAAGGGGATGGGCGTCGCCGCTGTATCCTTCTGGCGGGCGGCGGCGAAGGGGGGTTGTCATCCCCCGCCAAGGTTCCGAAGCTGGGCCAGCAGAAGACCAGGACTGCGCCCGAGGGCCTCTTCAAGTGAACTCGCGATCGCGATGATGGACCACGAGCAAAGCCACGAGCGTGGGCACGCGTCGCGCTCGGCGGGCGGCGCGGCGGAGAGTGCACAGGCGAGCATCGAGCGCTGCGACCTGCCGATCGAGGGCATGTCGTGCGCCTCGTGCGCCAACCGCATCGAGAAGCAACTCGCGAGGCAGCCGGGCGTCGTATCGGCGAGCGTGAACTTCGCGACCAAGGTCGCCACCGTCAAGTTCGACCCAACAACGACCCGCCCCGCGGATCTTGCCGACGCCGTGGAGGACATCGGATACCGGGCGATCGTGCCGCGGCCGGGGGGCGCCTTTCCGCAGGCGCACGCGGGGCACGACCACGAAGCGCCGCACGAGCAGCGCGAGGACCATCCAACTCATCTTGACGCTGGCGCCGGCGAAACGCGCCGACTCCTCACGCGGCTGATCGTCGGGGCCGTGCTGTCGCTGCCGGTGCTCGTGATCGGAATGTCGCACGGGCGCATCGAGGCATTCAACGCGCCATGGATCCACTTGCTGGAGCTTGCGCTGACCACGCCCGTGCTGTTCTGGTGCGGCGCGCGGTTCTTTCGCTCGGCGTGGAAGGGCCTGCTTCACTTCAGCGCGAACATGGACACGCTGGTGGCGATGGGCACCGGCGCGGCGTACCTGTACTCGCTGGTCGCGACGATTTGGCCGGAGTTCTTCGCGGGCGTCGCGGGCGGGCATGCCGCGGCCGGGGCGCACGCGGTCCCGGTGTACTACGAGGCGGCTTCGACGATCATCGTGCTGATCCTGCTGGGCAAGTACTTCGAGGCGCGTGCCACCGGCCGGACGTCCGCGGCGATCAAGCGGCTCATCGGTCTTCAACCAAGGACGGCGCGCATCGTTCGCGATGGGATGGAGCGGGATGTGCCCGTGGATTCGGTGGTGGTGGGGGATGTGGTGCTCGTGCGGCCGGGGGAGAAGATCCCGGTGGATGGGCGCGTCGAGAGCGGCGCTTCTGCCGTGGATGAGTCGATGCTGACGGGGGAGAGCGTGCCGGTCGAGAAGAGCGCCGGGAGCGACGTGTTCGGGGCGACGATGAACACCACAGGCGCGTTGCGAGTCGTTGCGACGAAGGTCGGCGGCGATACGGCGCTCCAGCAGATCGTGCGGCTCGTGCAGGAGGCCCAGGGGAGCAAGGCCCCCGTCGCGCGGCTCGCCGACCGCATCAGCGGCGTGTTCGTGCCGGGGGTGATCGTGATTGCGCTCGCGACCTTCGCGGCGTGGTGGTTCGCCTCGCCGGCGGACACGCGACTGAGCATGGCGCTCGTCACGGGAGTCTCCGTGCTCATCATCGCGTGCCCCTGCGCCCTCGGGCTCGCGACGCCGACGGCGATCATGGTCGGCACGGGGCGCGGCGCGGAAAGCGGCATCCTCATCCGGAGCGGGGAGACGCTCGAGACTGCGCACAAGCTCTCGGCCATCGTCCTGGACAAGACCGGCACGGTTACCGAGGGAAGGCCGTCGCTCACCGAGGTGGTTCCCGCGCCAGGGACGGCTGAGGGGGATCTGCTGGCCATCGCCGCCTCGGCGGAGAAGCACAGCGAGCACCCGCTCGCGGCGGCGATCGTGCGGGGCGCCGCCGAGCGTGGTCTGAGGCTCGACGAGCCCTCCTCGTTCAAGGCGGTGGTGGGGCAGGGAGTCGAGGCAACCGTTGGAGGCAGGGCCGTCCTCGTCGGCACGCGGTCCCTTCTCGAAGAGCGCGGCATCCGGGCGGCCTCGGCAGATCGTGCGCAGCAACTCGAGAAGCGAGGCCGGACGGTGATGCTCGTCGCTATCGGCGGTCGCGAGGCGGGCCTGCTGGCCGTCGCCGATCGCGTCAAATCGACGTCGCGCGAGGCGATCGCGCGGCTGCGCTCGATGGGGCTGCGGGTCGTGATGATGACGGGCGACAACGAGCAGACCGCGCGGGCCGTCGCCGAGCAGGTGGGCGTGGACGACGTCTTCGCGGGCGTTCTGCCGAAGAACAAGGCGGACCGGGTCGCGGCCCTTCAGCAGGAGGGGCTCGTCGTGGGCATGGTGGGCGACGGCATCAACGATGCGCCCGCGCTGGCCAAGGCGGATGTGGGCCTGGCCGTCGGCACGGGCACGGATGTGGCGATCGAGGCCGCGGGGATCACGCTCATGCGCGGCGACCTCCGCGCCGTTCCCGATGCGATCGCGCTCTCGCACGCGACCATGCGGACGATCAAGCAGAATCTCTGGTGGGCGTTCGCGTACAACGTGGCGGCGATCCCGATCGCGGCCGGCGTGCTGTACCCGCTCACGGGGTGGCTGCTCTCGCCGATCATCGCGAGCGGCGCCATGTCGTTCAGCAGCGTGAGCGTGGTCATGAACAGCCTGCGGCTCAACCGGACCGCGGGACGCTAGGCGACAAGGGCGTCGGCGCGATCCGAGAGACTCTCGTGGGCCCGGGGACGATGGGCGCTTCGCGGATCGCACCGGGCCGGAGCGCCGGTCACGCGGGCTCCCCGCGGCCGGACGGGGATGGGCCGTTCGCGGGCGCCGGCTCCGCGATGATCCGAGCGACGACCGGAAGGGAGTCCGGGTTCAGAGACATCGAGTCGATGCCCAGGTCCGCGAGCCATCGGGCGAACTCCGGGTAGTTGCTCGGCGCTTCGCCGCAGATGCCGACCTTGCGGCCCTTGGCGTGGGCCTTGGCGATCACCGTCTGGATGAGGCGCTTCACGCCGGGGTCTCTCTCGTCGAAGAGATGGGCGAGAAGCTCGGAATCCCGATCGACGCCGAGGGTGAGCTGCGTGAGGTCGTTGGAGCCGATCGAGAAGCCGTCGAACAGGTCGCTGAACTCCTCGGCGAGAATCACGTTGTTGGGGATCTCGCACATGACGTAGACCTGCATGCCGTTGTCGCCGCGGCGCAGCCCGTTCTTCTCCATCTCCGCCAGCACGGCCCGGCCCTCGCCGAGGGTCCGGCAGAACGGGATCATGACGATCACGTTGCTCAGACCCATGTCGTCGCGCACGCGGCGGATCGCGGCGCACTCGAGCGCGAAGCCCTCGCGATAGCGATCGTCGTAGTACCGCGATGCGCCGCGGAACCCGATCATCGGGTTGTCCTCGACGGGCTCGAACGCCTCGCCCCCGAGCAGGCGCGCGTACTCGTTGGTCTTGAAGTCGCTGAAGCGGACGATGACCGGCCTCGGATGGAACGCCGCGCCGATCTGGGCGATGCCGCTGGCGAGCCTTTCCACGAAGAAGTCCGCGGGCCTCGGCCACGCCGCGGCGCGGGCGTGGATCGCCTCGCGAACCGCCCGGTCGGTCACGCGCTCGGGATGGACAAGCGCCATGGGATGCACGCCGATCCAGTTCGACACGAGGAACTCGATGCGCATCAGCCCGACGCCCGCCGCGGGCAGCTGGCAGAGCCGAAACGCCTGTCCTGGATCGGCGAGGTTCAGCATGAGCGGCACCCGCGGCGTCGGAAGGCCCTTCGGATCGATCTGCTCGTGCTGGAACGGGACGCTCCCGTCGTAGACCTTGCCCACCTCGCCCTCGGCGCAGGAGACCGTGACGATCTGCCCATCGTGGAGGGTCGTGGTTCCGCGCCCGGTTCCCACCACGCATGGCAGGCCCATCTCGCGGGAAACGATGGCCGCGTGGCACGTGCGGCCGCCGCGATCCGTGATGACACCCGCCGACTTGCGCAGCACCGGCTCCCAATCCGGATCGGTCATGCCGGCCAGCAGCACCTCGCCCTCGCGGAAACTCGGGAGGTCCTCGCTCGAGCGGACGATCCGGACCGGGCCGACGCCGACGCGGTTTCCCACGCTCTTGCCGAGCAGGAGCGGGGGAGCCTTGCTCTTGAGACGGAAGATGTCCAGCTTGGCGCCGGTGCGTTGTGAGTGGACGGTCTCGGGGCGCGCCTGCAGGATGAAGAGTTCTCCCGTGCGCCCGTCCTTGGCCCACTCGAGGTCCATGGGCACGGAGTCCGGCGACCCGCCGCTCCTGCGCGAGTAGTGCTCCTCCACGGCCATCGCCCAGCGGGCAAGCGCGATCACCTCGTCGTCGGTGAGCACGAACCTGGCACGGTCCGCGGCGGGGACGGAGACCTCGCGCAAGGCGCCCTGCGAAGGACCCTTGCCCGAGTGCTCGAGCCTGACCGCCTTCTCGCCGAGTTCCTTGAGGATCACGGAGCGGAAGCCGGCCCTGGCCGTGGCCTTGTGCACCCAGAACTCGTCGGGGTTCACGCGCCCCTGAACGACCGTCTCGCCCAGGCCCCACGCCCCGTCGATCAGAACGACGCCGCGGAATCCCGTCTCGGTGTCGAGCGTGAACATGGTCCCCGCGCACCCGCCGGGGGCGATGTCGCTGCGCACCATCCGCTGAACGCCGACCGAGAGCGCGACGGATCGGTGGGCGAAGCCGTGCTCCGCCCGGTACACGATCGCGCGGTCTGTGAACAGGGACGCCATGCACGCCCGGACGGCCGTGTCGAGCGCCTCCTCGCCCCGGACGTTCAGGTAGGTCTCGTGCTGGCCGGCGAAGGATGCGGTGGGCAGGTCCTCCGCGGTGGCGCTGGAGCGGACCGCGACTTCCGCCGCGCTGCCTTCGGCGGCGCCCGAGAGCGATCGGTACGCGGCCATGATGTCGGCACGCATCCCGGCGGGCAGGGGCGAGCCCGCGACGCGAGCGCGAATCTCCGCCGCGATCGATGCGAGGGACGCGGTGTCCGAGACATCCAGCGCATCCAACCGCTGGTACACCCACTGCTCGAGCCCGGCGTCGCGCAGGTGCGCTCGAAATGCCTCCGCGGTTATCGCGAAACCACCCGGAACACGAACGCCCACCGATCCGAGGCTGCGGACCATCTCGCCCAGCGAGGCGTTCTTTCCCCCGACCGTGGGGACATCCTCCATCGAGATGGAATCGAAGGGCTTGATCCAGCGCGAACGGATTCCCATGGTTGGAGTTCCTTTCGGCTCCGGGCGCGGCAACGGTTGTGATGGGGAAAGCGCGGTCCTCATAGAGATTATGCTGCGTCCAGCCGACTCTCGAAACCCACAGGGATTCTTCCCCGATGCGCGGCGAGCCCCTGCGGCCGGTGACCCTGAACTCGACGGGCTCGTGGCGGGCGAGCGTGCGCGGACCGGGCCCGGGGAAGATGGATGGCCCCTTCGGGGGGGTTGAGGACTCGAGGTTTCTTGCTGCACCGCGCGCCGGTTCGGGGCCGCCGATCAAGCAACTTTCCCTATGGAGACGTCGTCCCCGCGGGACCATGCTTTTGCGATGAAAGGGGGGGGTATGACGACCTCCATCGCGGCACCCAGAAGAACCCATCCGGAGAAAGACAATGACGACCACGACCCTCTCAAAGTCCGACATCCAGATCAAGACCGACGTGCTCAACGAGCTCAAGTGGGATCCGACGGTTGACGAGACCGAGGTCGGCGTGCAGGTGAAGCGCGGCGTGGCGACGCTCACAGGCACGGTCGGCTCGTACGCGAAGCGGCTGGCGGCCATCGATGCGGCCCACCGAGTGTTCGGCGTTCTCGACGTGGTGGACGACATGAAGGTCAAGCTGCCGACCGTCTGGGAGCGCACCGACCAGGACATCGCCAACGCCGTTCGCAACGCGCTGAAGTGGGATGTGACCGTTCCCGACCAGAAGATCAAGTCCACCGTTTCCAAGGGCGTCGTGACGCTCGAGGGGGCCGTGGACAACTGGATGGAGCGGTACAACTGCGAAAGGGCGATCCACCGGCTGACGGGCGTAACGAGCGTGGTCAACAAGATCACGATCAACTACACGTTCGTCGATCCCGGCAAGGTCAGGCGGGACATCGAGGATGCGCTGGAGCGGCAGACCGAGCGTGAGGCAAAGCGGCTGGACATCTCCGTCCGCGACGGGATCGTGACCATCACCGGGTCCGTGCGCTCCTTCGGCGAAAAGAACGCGATCGAGCGCGTGGCGTGGGCCACGCCCGGCGTCAAGCAGGTCGAGGACAAGACGACCGTCGACCCGTACCAGTGACCCTGTCGGGTGAAGCGGGGCGGGGGAACTCCGGGCGCGTGCGAGTCGCGGGCCACACGCCGCTGATTGCACGGTGTCCGGAGTTCTGTGAGCCAGCGTTCGGGGGCGATTGTGGATCGGAGAAGGTCGAAGCGTTTCCGGGTCGGCCTTGATGCCGAGAGCTTCGAAGCGGCAGCACCCGCGTGAACGGAGGAAGCGATGGCGCTTGCTTCTGCACAGTCGATGCACGTGCTCGTTGAGGCCTGTCCGGCCGGGCTGCCCGGGGTGCTGGTGGTGCCGCAGACCGCCCCCGGCATCGTGCTCTTCGCCCATGGAAGCGGGAGCGGACGCCTGAGCCCACGCAACCAGTTCGTTGCGTCCGTGCTGAACAGGGCCGGGATCGGAACGCTGCTCTTCGACCTTCTCACCCCGAGCGAGGCCGACGACCGCGCGAACGTGTTCAACATCCGGCTCCTCGCCGATCGCCTGCTCGACGCGGCCCGCTGGGTGGCGTCGAGCGAACAAGGCCGCGGGCGCTCCGTCGGGCTGTTCGGCGCGAGCACGGGAGCCGCGGCCGCTCTCGTCGCCGCGGCGGAAGAACAGAGCGTCGCGGCGGTCGTCTCCCGAGGCGGGCGCCCGGACCTCGCCATGAAGCATCTTCCCAGCGTCCGGGCGCCGACGCTGCTCATCGTCGGGGGAGATGACACCGCGGTGCTCCGCATGAACGAGGATGCCTACCGGGCACTGGCCTGCACCAAGGCGCTTGAGGTTGTGCCTGGCGCGACGCATCTGTTCGAGGAGCCGGGGGCGCTGGAACGGGTCGCGGACCTTGCGGGCGCGTGGTTCGGTCGCTATCTGACGCCGGGAGCGGAGCGATGAGCTTTCATGTTTTCGAGTCCCGGGAGGATGCGGGATGGCGCCTCGCCGAGCGGCTGAGGGAACTCTCTCTCAAGGACCCGCTCGTGCTGGCGATCCCTCGGGGCGGGATCGAGGTGGCCGCGCCCATCGCGAGGGCGCTCGGCGCCGAACTCGATGTGGTTCTTGCCCGCAAACTCCGGGCGCCGGACCAGCCGGAACTGGCCCTGGGGGCCGTTTCGGAATCCGGCGATGTGTACCTGAACCATCACGCGGAGGCCGTCACCGAGGCGGGCGATGGGCACCTTGCCGCCGAACGCACGCACCAGATGGCCGAGATCGCCCGGCGGCAGGCCGTCTTACGCGCGATTCGGCCGCGGGCAAGGATCACCGGCCGAAGCGTCATCGTCACCGACGACGGCATCGCGACCGGATCGACGATGATCGCCGCGCTGAAGTCACTGAGGCCACAGGGGCCGCACGAGTTGATCGTCGCCGTGCCGGTCGCACCGCCCGATCGGCTCGACGAGGTCCGTCCGCTGAGCGACCGAGTGGTCTGCCTCCTGATCCCGGACATGTTCTGGGCGGTCGGGCAGTTTTATCGCCGGTTCCCGCCCGTCCCGGACGATCGCGTCGCGGAGATTCTCCGATCATCCTTGCTCCGCGCCGATCCGCCGCGCACGAGCGACCAACGGGCCCTTCAGCCGGAGCAACGGCGCGCCGGCAACGGTCCGTGACACACTAGCCGCGCCGGAACAGATCGAGGAACCTGCCCTCGTACTCTGGGAAGACGCCGAACCGGTCGAGTTCCTGCTTGAGGGCCACCGCCTTTGACGGATCCTTGCGAGCGTCGTCGAAGAGCCGCTCGATCCGCTTTCTCGCGGCATCGTCGAGCCCGGTGGGCTCGGGCGCCGGCTTCTCCTCCGGTTCCTTCGCCTCGGGTTCGACGCCCTCCTTCTCCTCCCCGCCTTCCTCGGCCTCTGCGGCCTCCCGGGCCTGCAGCTTCTCCAGTGCTTCGGTCAGCGCGCGATCGACCTTCTCGGCGTCGCGGCTGAGCGCCTCGAGACTGACGTCCACTCCAGCCAGGACGCAGAAGACGCTCAGCGCCGCCCGGGCGGCCTTGGGATTCGGAACCTGTATCGCGAAGTAGGGAATCTCCGCCAGCAGGCACATGCCGTCCATGCCGCTCTCGGCCGCTGCGCCGAGAATGAGCCCGTTGAGCCCGCCGATCTTTCCGTCCGACCCCGCGGACACCTCGACCCGCGCGCACTCCTCCAGCAGGGTCGGGCTCGTGGCGATGCCCGTCACTTTGGGATGCTCGGACGGATGGATTCCCGACGCCAGAGAGGCGAACGTCACGATGCGCTCGACGCCGAGGGATTGCGCCGCGGTCAGAAGCTCGCGGGCGTATTTCAGAGAGCGATAGGTGGGCTGCGCCTCCCC
>DASZWV010000003.1:0-4111 GCA_035546115.1 Phycisphaerales bacterium | reverse complement strand
AGCCAGATGCCGAGGGCTTCGACGCTGGTCTTGCAGCGCTCGGCGATGGCCGGGAGCGAGCAGTGCGGGGAGTGGAAGTCCTGAAAGATGCAGGCCTGCATGGCCTCGTCGGGCTCGAAGATGAGCGGCTTGACGGTGGCGCGGGTGGGGTGCGGGGGTGGATCCAGCGCGGCGAGTTCGTCGAGCACTTCGCGGGCATCGAGATTCGATGGCATGTGACCCCCCCGTTCCCCGTTCCCCATGGTCCCCTGCTCGGCCGCGGGCTGGAGGCCTGCGGTGGCGAGTGATGGGGGTAGTATGCCGAAAGATTTGGAGTTTGTCAAGTAGTCTGGGACGATCCGAACGGATTTGTTGTAAGTGGTTGTTGTGACAAGGGGATGCGCGTGATGGATGGGTCGATGGTTGGGTGCTCGGCGCGGTTGTCCGCGATGCGGTAGGCCTTGGCCTGCTCGGGCGTCAGCTCGTGCGCCACGGCCTCGACCGCGGCGTCGTTGAGACGCGGGTTCGTGTCGTAGGGGATGATGCTGTCGATCGAACGACGCTCGATGTGCATGGTGGGGCTCGTGGTGAGCGGGCTGCCATGCGGATTGTTCGGGAGTCGCGATGCGAGGCAAGTTCGGCGGCGGCCGAATCCGCCGTGACTTGTGCATCACGCGGCCCCAGATGGAGCCGGCTGGCACCTGGCAGAGCGGAGCCGCATTCATCGGAACGGATCGCCGCTGTGGTGCAAGCGGCCAGTTCACTGTTCGCGAATCAAGGTTGGCAACACGCACGAGTCGCCGGGGTCGGATCATGCACAATGTCCGCTGAGAACTCGCGACCGGCGCGTTCACGCGCCCTGTGCGTCATTCCGGCGAGTCGTGGCACGCGCCCGATGGTTCCGGGCACCCGGCGCTCCAAGGTGGAGCCACCCGCCTGCCGTCACCTGTAGAATGCGTTTCGATGAAATACCCACCAGACGATGAGACCCCTAGACACGTTGGCAATCACGCCGGCGGTGGTACCTTCGGTCGAACCTCCAAGGTTGTAGACCAGAATCGTGGCATACTCCTTTGGAAGGAGCGACCGTTTCGGCAACCCCACGTTGGCGAGAGCGGGTATGTCGTAGAAGGTCGGATCAACATCTCCACGACCACCAGTGGCGCCTCTCGACTTGGCTCGAGCATCGTCAGCGATTCGTGCCACCTCCTCGCGCGGCAGGGAACAACGCAGCAGGAGTTTGTCCCCCGCAGGACCGGGATGGATCTCGGCGTAGAGACGTACGTCTCTAGCATCCTGCGGAATATGCGCCGGAAGCGCACAGAGGGCCTCCGAAGAGGGTACCTCTTGCGAAATAAGGGCCTTCGCTTCCTCGTAACTGGCCGGGTCTGTCAAGTTGCTCTTGCAGCCCGGCGCTCCGAACGCGAGGGCGCTGAAGATGAGCAATATGACCATGCGTACCGCGCGCGACGATCGCCTTGTCCGTTCTATCGATGACACGTCTCGCATTCTGAATGCCTCCATTAGCTTGGTCACATCTATCGATGCAAGCCGCCGATCCCGCCCGCGCCCGGTTCCGTCCCGCTCAGGTCCGGCCCCCAGGCGAAGGTCTGGTCCACGCTCGTGGAGTCGAACTCGCCGGTCTCGGAGTTGCAGGCGAGGACCGAGGAGAGGTTCCAGCCGTCGTAGACGAACTTCTTCCAGTACGAGGCCTTGAAGTCGAAGATGGCCTGGCCGATCTCGACTGTGGAGAGGTTGTCGTCGGAGCGCAGCAGGCGCTTGGAGATGCGCCGGCCCTGGGCGTCGTAGGCGAACTCCAGGCGCAGCCACTGGGCGCCCTGCCCGAGCAGGTAGGTCCCCATGCCGGGGTTGAGCTGCATCGCGACCAAGCGGTTTTCTCCATCCCACTGGTAGGTCCAGATCCCGTCGCCGGCGAGGTTGCCGTCGTCAGTCTACCGGATCTCATGCATCGCGCAAAGGCCGGCTGCGTTCGCGCGCCCCGCTGGGGCGAAGAAGAGAAGGACCCGTTGCATCACGCACACGGCGTGCTCGGTGCGGGCTTCCCGAGCTTGCGCTCGGGGCTCTCCTTTGATCCGAAGCGGCGGAGGAGCAGGCCTGATTCGATGATGAACCATCCGGCCAGCAGCGGCACCACCCACCACGCGACCGCATCCAGCGCCTCGAGCGCATTCTGCACCAGCGCGGCCGCGTGGCCCTTGTACACGCCCTTGAGCAGCCCGATCAGCGGGTGCGGGTGCGCGAGCGTTCCGGCCGCGCGGCGGAGCCATGCCGCGCCCGCGGGTCCCTTGTCGGCGGCCTTGACGACCATGCGTTCGAGCCGGGCCGCCTCGTCGATGCGTCCGGCCGTGCGCAGCGCCTCGGCGCTGCGGAGCATGCCTGCGCCGGCCTCGCCCGTGGCGTGCAGGGCCCGCGCGCCGGCCTTTCCTTCGCGCTCCACGAACCTTGCCATCCGGGCGACATCCTCGGGGCCCTGGGCCAGGCGCAGCAGCCGCACGGTCGTTCCCGGCGAGGACCGCCTGGCGATCGACGCCGCATCCGTCAGGAGGGGTCTGAGGGCGCCGGCCTTGGCCTCCCTGGCCGACTTGACGATGAACTCTCCGAGCCGCTCGGACATCGCCCCCGCCTTGCGCGCGACCTTCAGGAGCGACGGCGCCCAATCGATCTCCGGGGCGAGCGTCGTCGCGATCCCCGCGACGGAGAGCGCGACGATGACCGGGTCGGCCTTGCCATCGACCGCGAGGTTGTAGCCCTGGATCAGCAGGTCGCGCACATCGCCGACGACGAGCATGTCGGTCGCGATCGCGCCGATGAGCATCTCCATCGACATGCGGCCGGGCTCGAGGCCGCTCCCGCCCGTGAGCGCGCCCCAGCCGACATCCTTCACGCGGCGCAGCAGGCTGCTCTGCTCCGCGACCGTCAGGTCTCGCTCGTGCCGCAGGCGCGAGAGCTTTTCGGCGGCCGCGCCGTTGGCGCGGGCCCGCTCGATCGCCGCATCCGCGAGCACGACGGCCTCGCCGTAGCGCTTCTCTGCGCGGAGGGCCGCGATCTCGGGCGCGGCGTCGTAGTCCGGCAGGGCGCTGAGCTGCAGCCTCACCATCCGCGCGCCGGTGTCCGCGACGGCCGTCCAGAGCAGGAAGCCCGCGAGCATCCAGCGGGCGAGGTTCCACCTGGCGCGCCAGCACGCGTGCGCGGTTCGCACGAGGCCCCTCATTGCGCGGGCTCCGAGAGCGGCTCCGGCGTCGCGACCATCGGCTCGGGCTGGGCGTACTCGACATCCACGCGGGCGTCGCGCCCCGCGAGGGCCCGGATCAGGCCCGCGACCTGCGCCCTGGTCGTCTCATCCAGCCGCCGGCGATCGACCTCGCCGAGGCGCGCCTCGCGGGCGCGGTCGTACAGGCCGATCCGCGCCAGGCCGAGGTAGTACTCGCCGGCGAGGTCGCGGAAGCGCGTGCCGCTCACCCGCACGCTGGTCAGCTCGTCGGCGCCGAGCACCTCCGTGGCCAGGCGCACCGGGCGCGGCACGCGGATCGTGTAGGTGCCGGTCAACGGGTCGCGCCGGACTGCTTCGGGTCCGAGGTGCGAGAGGTCGACGCCGTAGTAGTAGGTCACCGGCGCCCGGACGCTCGCGTGGACATCCCCCCGCCACGACTCATCGGTGCTGGCCGACTCCACGGTGCTTTTCACCTCCACGGTGATGAGCTTCATGGCCCGGAGCGTCTGGCCGACCTGCGCGACCGACTCGCGCCGGGCCTGTTCGGTCTGGCGCTGAAGCTCGGCCGCGGCGAGGGGGGCGGCACGCTCCTGGCGCTGGGTGAAGACCGCGAACGCCGCGCTCACGCCGCCGGCGATGAGCAGGAGGAGGATCCAGAACCGGCGCGATCGAGCGCCGGGCTTGGCAGGACGCGACGTGGTGGGCATGGAACATCCAAGATCGACCAAGGCCGCGGGGGATCGGGAAAAGAACGCGGCCCGGGGTCTGGAAGGCCCCGGGCCGCGCGAGAGAGTGTGGAGCTTGTGGGGAGGCCGTGGGGATCAGGCGGTGCGGCGGTTGCGGCGGTAGCCGACGAGGCCGCCCAGGAGGAGGAGGCTGGCGGTTCCCGGGGTGTGGATG
>DASZWV010000002.1:0-3932 GCA_035546115.1 Phycisphaerales bacterium | reverse complement strand
ATCGGCATGGATGAATCCCCCGTGGATTCCGTGCGCGCCAAGAAGAACTCCTCCATCGTCGTTTCCGCCCAGCTCGGCTCGGTCCGCAACACGCTCAACCGCTGCGACGTCGTCCTCTCCGCGGGCAACACCGGCGCGTGCGTCTCGGCCGCGACGATGCAGATGAAGCGCCTCGGCGGCGTGCACCGCCCCGGCATCGCCGTCACGTTCCCGGCCTTCCACGGCCCGGTCGTGCTCTGCGACGCCGGCGCGAACCCGGAGCCCCGTCCCAGCCACCTCTGGCAGTACGGCCTGATGAGCGAGACCTTCGCCAGGACGGTCCTCGGCATCGAGTCGCCCCGCATCGCACAGATGAACATCGGCTCGGAGGAGGGCAAGGGCGGCTCGCTCATCAACCAGGTGCACGAGCTGTTCAAGGCCACGCCGAACGTGAACTACATCGGGTTCATCGAGGGGCGCGACCTGTTCGACGGCGTCGCCGACGTCGTCGTCACCGACGGCTTCACCGGCAACACGCTCCTGAAGATGGCCGAGGGGATGGCCCGCTCGCTGTTCAAGGCCATCGCCCACGAGATCTTCACGCACTCGCCCGATCTCGGGCTCGCCCTCGAGCCCGTCTTCAAGGGGATCTACAAGAAGAACGACTACCACGAGTACGGCGGCGCGCCGCTCCTGGGCGTCAACGGCGTCTACGTCATCGCGCACGGCTCCTCCGAGGCCCGCACCATCAAGAACGCCGTCCGCAACTCCAAGCAGTACGTCACCAGCAGGGTCAACGAGGCCATCGTCAGGCGTCTGGCCGAGGTCTCGCACATCACCATCCACGAAGTCGCGCAGGAGCCCGCATGAGCGAGCGCGACGCGATCGGCGTCACCATCGTCGGAACCGGCTCCGCGCTCCCCGAGGGCGTCATCGACAACGCCACCCTCGAGAAGCTCATGGACACCTCCGACGAGTGGATCGTCCAGCGCACCGGCATCCGAACCCGCCACAAGATCGACCGCGCCAGGGGCGAATCGACCCACACCCTCGCCGCCGCCGCCCTCCGCAGCGCCCTCGAAGCCGCCAAACTCTCCGCCACCGACCTCGATCTGGTCGTGTGCGCCACCATGACGCCCGACATGTCCTGCCCGCCCGCCGCCTGCCTGGTCATCAACCGGATCGGCGCGAGCCGCGCGGGCGGATTCGACCTCTCCGGCGCGTGCAGCGGGTACGTCTATGCCCTCAACGTCGCGCACGATCTCATGAAGGGCGGCAACTACAAGACCGTCGCGGTCATCGGCGCCGACTGCCTCACCCCCTTCATGGACTACTCCAACGCCGGGCGCAGCACGGCGATCCTCTTCGGCGACGGCGCGGGCGCGGCCATCCTCAAGGCCACCGACGATCCGCGTCAGGGCGTCCTCGCCCAGACCATCCACGCCGAGGGCAAGGGCTGGAAGGAGATCTACATCCCCAGCTGCCCGCAGGACTTCCCGCAGGGTGTCGAGGTGGACAACTCCAAGCTCGGCCGCGTGCAGATGAACGGCGCGGGCGTGTTCAAGTTCGCCGTCGGCACCTTTCCGGGCGTGATCCAGGAGACGCTCGACAAGGCGGGCGTGAGCGCCGCCGAGGTGGACATGTACGTCTGCCACCAGTCCAACGCCCGCATCCTGCAGGCCGCGCGCGAGCGATTCGGCCTTCCCGAGGACAAGCTCTACGTGAACATCGATCGCGTGGGCAACACGCTCGCGGCCAGCGTCCCGCTCGTGCTCGACGATTGCGTCCGCAACGGACGCCTCAAGCTCGGCACGGCCGGGGGGAACGGCGAGCTTGGCCAGAAGGTGCTCTTCGTCGCCTTCGGCGGCGGACTGACGTGGGGCTCGAGCCTCTGGCAGCTCTAGGCTCGGCGCTTGTGGCGCAACTCGATCGAGTGATTGCGGATCGGGGCGGCGCGGGGTATTCTGCCGGGGACATGGCCGTCGTCGAGTCCTCCACAACGATCGCGTGCACGCCCGAGGATGCGTTCGATCTGTCGCAGGACTACGCGCTGCGGCTGGAGTGGGACCCGTTCCTCGCGGACTTGAAGTTTCTGGATGGGGCGCGGGTTGCGGCGGTGGGGGTGAAGACGTGGGTGCGCTCGAAGCGCGGGCTGGAGATGACCAGCGAGTACGTTGCGTTCGACCGGCCTCGGGTGGTGGCGATCAAGATGGTCGACGGCCCCTGGTTCTTTCGGCAGTTCGGCGGATCGTGGCGGTTTCGCGAGGCCGACGGGAGCACGGCGGAGTCGCCGGCGACGGAGGTGACGATGCGGTACACCTTCGATCTCGTTCCCGCGCTGAGATGGATCGAGTTCGTGGCCGCGCCGGTGGTGCGGCGGGTGTTTCTCAGGGATGTCCGGGCGCGGCTTGCGGGGTTGAAGCGAGGCATCGAGCAGCGGCGTCGCGGGTTCGGCGGCCGCGGTGCTCTCGGTAGTGGGTCGGAGTGAATACGACCATGCCCTCGTTGGCGGCGGGACGTGTGAGGGGCGAAACGCCGGTCTTTGTGGGATCGGGGCGGTGGTACCCTTCGCCATGCGATACGTCATGCGACAGAAGGTGTTCTGCTTCGGGGACGACTACACGATCAAGGATGAGCGGGGGGTTGATCGGTACATCGTGGACGGCGCGGCGTTCACGATCCGCGACAGCACATCTTTTCGCGACATGGAGGGGCGCGAGCTGTGCCACATCCACAAGCGGCTGCTGAGCTTCGGGCCGACGTACGAGATCGAGCGCAATGGTCGGACGACCACGGTGGCCAAGCACCTGTTCACGTTCTTCAACTGCCGCTTCACGGTTGATGTTCCCGGGCCGAACGACCTCGAGGCGTCGGGGAACTTCACGGACCACGAGTACACGTTCAAGGATGCGGGCGGGAAGGTGGTGGCGACGGTGTCAAAGGCGTGGTTCGCGTGGACGGACACGTATGGGGTGGAGGTAGCGGAAGCGGCGGATGATGTGCTGATCCTGGCGGCGACGGTGGTGATTGATCTGTGTTGTCATGGGGATAAGAGGAGGTAGGAGGAGAGACACGGGCGCCTGGCAGGTCGTGAGCGTGCCGCCCGTGATCCGTTCTAGGCCGCGAGCCGCATCGTCGCGCCCGTCTTGCGGGTCACGGCCCCGAACTGCACCATCGCGATCGGCCCGGAGGGGCCGACCCCGCCGCCGCGCATCGGCGTGACGGTGTACTCGGCGGTGTGCGTGCCGATGGGGATGGTCGTGTCGGTGAAGCGGCAGGTGCGCTTGCCCGCGCCGGGGCTGCCGACGGCGTCGAGGAGGATGCGCTCGCCGCCGTCGATCGCGCGATACACGCGGTAGAACATCCCGGCCCCCGCGCCCATCGTCGCGCCCTCGCCGCAGGTCCATTCCACGACCACGCTGCCGCGCGAGTCCGGGCGGGCGCTGCACGTGCGGATGCGCGGCACGGCGTTGTCGCGCTCCTCGGGCGAGCGGGCCTTGGGCCCGGGCCGCGCGGGAACGGGGATGCTCGCGGCGGAATACACCTCGGGCGCGCCCGTGGCCTCCGCGAAGGACTTGATCGTCTTGATCGCGCTCCCGCCCACCTCGCGCAGGGCCTTGGCCGCGAACTCCCAATCCTGCGTCGCCATGCGTGCGGCCTCGCGGGCGTCGTAGGCCCGCCGCCACGCGGCCTCGGCCGCGGCCGCCAAATCGCGCACGGCCAGGGCCTGCGCATCGCTCAGCCCGATCGAGGCGGCCTCGGAAACCCAGGCCTCAGCGCGAGTCTTGAAGAACTGCACCTGCGATGCGGGATTGTCGGGGAGGACGGTGGCCATGATGCGGGAATCGGCCTGCGCGCGGGCCGAGTTGAGCGCTTCATTGACCGAATGGGCGAAATGTTCGAGCGATTCGGGCGGGGGATTGGGCGGTTATTCGGACCGTTAAAGCGATCCA
>DASZWV010000001.1:0-5229 GCA_035546115.1 Phycisphaerales bacterium | reverse complement strand
GGCGTTGGCGGCCTTGCGGGTGAGGACGGCGTGGGCGCGGAGATTGTCGTCCTTGAAGATGAGGGTGGATTCGGCCTTGGTGTAGTTGTGGATGACCTGGTTGGCCGCGAGGATGATGTTGCCGGTGGCGTCGGCGATCTGGAGTCTGGCGCGGCGGGCGTACATGGACTCGATGGCGTCCAGGCGGGCGGCGACTTCGGGCCTGGCAAGCCAGATGCCGAGGGCTTCGACGCTGGTCTTGCAGCGCTCGGCGATGGCCGGGAGCGAGCAGTGCGGGGAGTGGAAGTCCTGGAAGATGCAGGCCTGCATGGCCTCATCGGGCTCGAAGATGAGCGGCTTGACGGTGGCGCGGGTGGGGTGCGGGGGTGGATCCAGCGCGGCGAGTTCGTCGAGCACTTCGCGGGCATCGAGATTCGATGGCATGTGACCCCCCCGTTTGCCCTTGCACCCCTGTCGAATGCGAGGCCTCGCAGAGCCTCGGTCTCGGAGCACGGGCTGGAAGCCCGTGGCACCGAGATGGCGAAGTATACCATGATTTTTGGTGTTTGTCAAGTAAAGAACAAAATCCGACTATATTGTACGTAAGTCATGAAGCAGAAATGATCTGTGACGACTTGACGGCCGGGTCTGCCGCCCGTTCCCGCCAGGCCGTGGTAGGTCTGTCACTGCGTTTCATGCGACCGGCGGGCTATTTCCAGTAGGCTGGCCGGATGGCGATTGATCCTCCGCTCTCATCCGCACCCCGATTTCCGATCACGACGCTCATTTCGGTCGCGGCCATCGCGGTTTCACTGGCTTGGTGGAGCGGAAACCGGATTGATGTGCTTGTTCCGACGCCGGGGTCGATTCTGTCGCGGCCGTGGACGCTGCTGACGAGTGTGTTGCCGCACGTGAATGTCATCCACCTGCTGTTCAACCTGACGTGGATGTGGACGCTGGGGACGCGATTGGAGCGGGCGTGCGGGAGCGTGCGGTTCCTGGGGATCGTGGCGCTGCTGGCGTTTGTGAGCAGCGGCGCGGAGTTTGCCTTTGAGAGCGCGGGCGTTGGGCTGTCGGGCGTGGTGTACGGCTTGTGCACCTACCTGTGGGTCGTGCAGCGGGATGTGCCCGTGCTGCGCGGGGTCATCGGGAGGAGGACGCTCGAGATCTTCGCGGTCTGGTTTGTGGCGTGCATCGCGCTCACGGTCGCGAACATTCTGCCGGTAGGGAATGTGGCGCACGGGGCGGGGGCGCTGGCGGGATGGGTGCTTGGACTGACCGGATGGCACGCGGCTTGGCGACACCGGCGGCTGCCAGCCGGAGCGGCGATCGCCGCGGACGGAACGGAGAGTGCGCATGAGACCCCGGCCGCGGCGGAGTCCACCGGCGGGGAATCGTCCGCGCCGCCGAGGCGGAGGCCGGCGGCCATCGGAGCGCTCGTGGTGCTCATCGCGCTGGTGGGCGCGGCGGCGACGGTTGGGCAGCCGTGGGTGAACATTCATCGCTGGGTCGGCTCGAAGGCCGTTCGCGGGTGGATGGCGCTGCAGGCGGGGCGCTACGACGAGGCGCTTCCGCTGCTGGAGGCGGCCGCGAAGGAGCCTACGGCGAACGCGATGACGCTGGTGAACCTCGGGAGTGTGTACCTGAAGAAGGGGCGCTACGGCGATGCGAAAGCGGCGTACGTTCGAGCGGTCGCCATGGATGCGTCGGCGCGCGAGCGTGTGGCGAGACAGGTGGCGTGGCTCACCGATCAGGAGGCCAAGCAGGCCGCGGAGCGCGGCGACACGGCGGCGGTGCGGGCGCTCGCCGGTGAGGCGCTGGGCTGGGATTCGAGCGACGACTACGCGAAGAAGCTGATCGAGTGGGCGGCACAGGAGGAAGCGGAGAAATCGAAGGGCGTGGGGCCGAAGGGGTAGGCTCACCGCGTGTTGGAGGATGCGGAATCATGACATCACAACCGAGTGGGCCAAGCATCGCCGATCGTGTTCAGACGTGGCGGCTGGACACGCAGGGGCTCTGGTCGGAATCGTGGCAACTGATGAAGCGCGAGTATGGCGTGCTTGTCGGGGCAAGCGCGCTGCTCGTGCTTGTGGAAGCGATCGCGATAGGGGCCAACCTTGGCTTGAGGCTCGGGCTTTTCGGACAGATTCCCGCCGTGTTACTGCTCTCGCCCTTGTCGGCGGGGCTGTACATGATGGGCGTTCGCGTGGCCCGGGGTTCGCGTGCGCGGATCGAAGACCTGTTTGCGGCGTTTGGGCGCTACTGGACGGTGGTGGCGATCTCGATTGTCGTGACGGTTGCCTCGCTCGTCGCCACGCTGCCGATAAAGATCTCCGATGCGCTGGATCCGCGGCACGAATCGCCGGTGCTGGGCTGTGGGTCTTCGCTGATTGTGCTGTTTGTCTGTGTTCCGCTGGTGTTCTTTCTGACGATTCGGCTGTGGCTTGCGTCGGTGGTGTGCCTGGATGATCGCGTCGGGAAGCCGGGTGTTCGTGATTCTCTACTGCTGTCGTGGGTGGTGGGCGGCCAGAGTTTCTGGCCCATGCTGGGCGTGGCGTTCACGATGGGGCTGATCATGATCGGGTCGATCCTGCTGGTGGGTGTCGGGATCATCCTGCTCGGAGCGCCATTGATCACGTGCGCGTTCGGGGTGATGTACACGCGGATTGTGGATTCGATGCCGCGGCCTCGGTGTCCGGACTGCGGGTGCGATCTCTCGGGGTCGGAATCGGTGGTGTGTCCGGTGTGTGGGGGAAAGGGGAGTGGGAGCGGGGCGGCGGGCGATGGAGGAATGACGCCCGATTCGCCGGGGATGACATGAGCGCCGGGTGCGCGGCGTGCGTGCGCTCGCGCTGGGGTGAGAGCGGTGGTTTGCGTCGCTGATCGGCGGGCTTCCGGACCCGAGCTTGCGCTCGGGGCTCTCTTGGGGCGTGGACTTGCGTGCGCGGTTTGCGCGTGGGCGATTTGGTGTGCCGAGACGCTGGCGCGGAGTTTCCTGGCCCGGGCGGGCGGACCCGAGCTTGCGCTCGGGGCTCTCTTGGGGCTTTGATCAGCCGCGGGTTTCGCGCATGAGGGTTTCGAAGGTGCCGAGGAGTTCGTGGGAGTCTTCGGGGAGGCCGGGCTGGGGCTGGAGTTTTTCGTAGGAGCCGTCGGGGCGGAGTTCCCAGGCGCCGCGGCGGTCGGTGTTCATGACCTTGAGGATGTGCAGGAGGCGTTGCCTGGCGGCGCGGCCGATGACGGGGGTTGCGGCCTCGACGCGGTTGTTGAGATTGCGGTACATCCAATCCGCGCTGGAGATGAACCAGTCGCCCTCGAGGGGGTCGGCCTTGGCGTTGCCGAAGTGGAAGATGCGGCTGTGCTCGAGGAAGCGGCCGAGGACGCTGACGATGCGGATGTTCTCGGAGAGGCCGGGGACGCCGGGGCGGAGGCAGCAGAAGCCGCGGACGAAGAGGGTGATCTGGACGCCGGCCTGGCTGGCGGCGTAGAGGTGCTCGGCGAGATCGGAGTCGGCGAAGGAGTTCATCTTGGCGACGATGCGGCCGCCGACGGAGCCCGGGGGGCCCTCGCCGCGGGCGTGAGCCTGGGCGATGGCGGCCTCGCGCTGGATGAGGGCGATGTAGCGTTTCTTCATGTTGAGGGGGGCGACCATGAGCGTCTCGTAGGTGTCGAGTCTTGAGCGGCCGGTGAGGAAGTTGAAGAGCTCGATGGCGTCGTCGACGATGGCGGGGTCGCAGGTGAACAGGCCGAGGTCGGTGTAGAGCTGGGCGGTGCGGGGGTGGTAGTTGCCGGTGCCGAGGTGGACGTAGGTGCGGAGGCTGCCCTCTTCGCGGCGGACGACCATGGCGGCCTTGCAGTGGGTCTTGTATCCGAGGACGCCGTAGGCGACGTGGGCGCCGGCCTTTTCCAGGGCGTGGGCGATGCGGACGTTGGCGGCCTCGTCGAAGCGGGCGCGGAGCTCGACGAGGACGGCGACCTGCTTGCCGGCCTCGGCGGCGCGGATGAGGGACTGCACGAAGGGGGAGTCCTTGGAGGTGCGGTAGATGGTCTGCTTGATGGCGAGGACGTCGGGGTCGCGGGCGGCCTCCTGGATGAAGCGGGTGGCGCTGGCCTCGAAGGACTCGAAGGGGTGGTGGACGAGCAGGTCGCTCTGGCGGATGGTCTCGAAGATGCTCTGGGACTTGTTGGCGAGGCGCGGGGGGACGACGGGCGTCCACTTGCGCCACTTGAGGTCGGGGCGGTCGAGGTCGGAGATCTCGAAGAGGGTGGTGTAGTCGAGCAGGCCGGGGAGCTCGGAGGCGTCGGCGGGGGCGAGGGAGAGCTCGTCGAGGAGGTTGGCGAGGATCTGGGGGGAGGGGCTGGGGCCGGTCTCGAGGCGGACGGGGCTGGCGAAGCGGCGCTGCTTGACCTGGGCCTCGACGATCTCGAGGAGGTCGGCGTCGTCGTCGGCCTGCTCGCCGGGGGATTCGGAGTCGCGGTAGACGCGGAAGGGGAGGATTTCGAGGATCTGCATGCCGGGGAAGAGATCGTCGAGGTTGGCGGCGATGACGTCGGAGACGCTGACGAACCGGCCGCGGGGCGTGGAGGTGATGCTCGAGGCGCCGGTGCCGGGGCCGTTGTCGTCGGGGAGGCGGACCCACTGGGCGGCGGTGTTGGGGATCTTGAGGCGGGCGAAGAGGGGCTGGGAGGAGGCGGCGGCGGGCTCGGCGAGGAGGACGCCGAAGTTCCGGGAGAGGTTGGAGATGAAGGGGAAGCGGTGGCCGGTGTCGACGGCCAGCGGGGTGAGCATGGGGAAGGCGTACTTGCGGAACCAGGTGCGGAGCCAGCGCTTGTCCTCGGCGTCGAGGGACTGGTACTCGACGAGGTGGATGCCCGCGCCGGCGAGCGCGGGGCGGACTGAGGACTCGAAGCACTCGGCCTGGAGGAGCTGGAGCTCGCGGATGGTGGCGCGCATCGCGGTGAGGAGGTCGGTGGGCTTGAGGCCGTCGAACTCTGGCGCGGTGGTGGAGTCCTTGATGCGCCGGTGGAGCATGCCGATGCGCTTCTGCACGAACTCGTCGAGGTTGTTGGAGAAGATGCCGAGGAAGCGGACGCGCTCGAGGAGGGGGGTGCGCTCGTCCTGGGCGAGCTGGAGGACGCGGCGGTTGAACTCGAGCCAGGAGAGATCGCGGTTGAGGATGCGCGAGGAGTCGGTGACGTCGGGGCGGTTGGCGGGGGTGGATGCGGCGGCGTCGTGGGAGAGGCGGAGCGGGG